>JACMMA010000567.1 GCA_014379275.1 Armatimonadota bacterium
CTCGCCGGGAATGCTGGCTGGACCCGCGATTAGGTTTGTTTTCTGTGAATTACTGTGCCAAGGGGGAGCGGACTCCCACTCCCCCTGGCACGTTTACCGTAGATTGGTTTCTTTTATTTTTCACCGCATTGTTGACGGCTCGCCTCCTGAATGTTAAGATGGTCTCAACAACGTTGTTTACCTCGCTTGCTTTGTTTCGTAGTCGCCACGGATGGTGTCTGCCCCGACTGTTTCACCGTTCCCATCACATGGAGCAAATCGCGCTCCGCTTGTAGTGAGGAGTATCTGCCTTGAAAAACCCCGATCTATTTCGTCTCCGTCGTTCCGCGTTTACCTTGATCGAGCTGCTCGTCGTTATCGCGATAATAGCGATCCTCGCCGCGATTTTATTTCCCGTGTTCGCTCAGGCGCGGGATAAAGCGCGGCAAACTTCCTGCCTGTCCAACCAGAAACAGATGCTCCTCGCCCTGATGCAATACAATCAGGACTATGACGGACAGTTCATCGTTGCCACCCGGACTAAAGCCCCCGCCGACAACCCGAACCGCCCCGGCGTAGCGCAGAATACGTATGAAGCAAGCTGGATATATTGGATTCAGCCGTATGTCAAAAGCACGGCGGTGTTCGTCTGCCAGAGCGCACCGTACGATAGCAGTGACGGCACCCCCTCCGAGAATCCTCTGGAATCGGGTGAGTTTCTCAGCGGCGGATTGAAGAACACGCGAAACAATCGAGTGCGTTTCCTCGGGGGACCGGTAGTCAGTTATGGATTGACTACCATGAAAGAGATCGTCGACGACATCGATTCGGCGACGCTGAAGTCCGGCGGTTCCGCGTGTGGCGGTTGCGATCCCGGTTTCGCCGTGAGCAATTCCAAGGGGTATGGCGTGCCCCCGGTTGACGGCGTGCCGTCCAAAACCGCGTTATATGAAGGGGTAGCCGGTGCCGACATCCGCGAAAACAATCCGACTACGCAGAGCGGTTTCAGCACCTTACAGGATTCCTTGACCGACGACGAGATCAAGCGGCCCGCCGAATATATTATCGTCTATGAGTGCCCGATATGGGACGGCGGCGGCACCGGAGGTTACGTGGCACAGGTGCGTGGTCGCCACGCCCGGCAGAACCGGAACGCCCTCACCCCGCTGTCACAGTTCACACTCGGCATCGCGAACGTCGGCTTTGCGGACGGCCACGTCAAAGGAATGCGGAGCGACATCGCCTATACTACCATCGAGGATCCCACGGCTGTGCCATCCGGTCGCTATTACAAATATCTTTACCCGTACAAATAAGGAGCAGATTTTGAAGCGATCACACAGAACAAGGTACGTAAGCGTCGCCGCCGCCATACTGGCGGCGGCTACCTCCAGCTGTACCCCGGCCAAGAAGACGGAAACATTTCCCGCAGACAGCCCGTTAAAACCGGTGGATGCAAGTAAGCAGGGAGAATTCGTTCCGCCGGGGCAGGAAGGTCCCGAAAAGCGCGGCAAGTGACAGGCAATAGACGGGCTTTTCGGTCGTCCTCTTTATCGGAACTTCATGCACCGGTAAACGTACCACGACTTGATCGGTCCTTTGAAGCCGGGGCGCGCTACGTGCACGATGATCGGCTCCGACACGGACGCGAACCGGGTGCGCAGATACGCTTCCTCGTCGGGTTTCTCCCGCTCCATCGCCACCACCGCGTTCTGCCCGGTGAGTTTACTTTCGCTCGTCCACAGGTTGTATTGATCCCGGCGCGTGTCCGGTATCTGAATCTTCTCCACGAACGGTTGCCCCGGCAGGTAGAACGATAGTATCGAGCAGACGCGGTAGCCGGTGCCCGCGACAAGCACCGGCGTGTCGCCCGATTCGGCTTTCAAGACCGCCCGCTCGCGTTCCACGGCGGCGGCGATGGTTTCCCACCCGTACTGCTCGTTGACCTTCTCCCAGGTGCCGTTGGCGACGAACGGTCCGAACGGACCGATCACCAGCGCGTTCGGGAAGAATAGCACTATCGTCAGCAGGGCGGAGACGGCGATGGCGACTATTCTCGGAATCCGTAGCCCCCCCGCCCCCAATCCTGGGGGAGCCGGAGGGGGAAAGCCGGGGGAGGTACGTTCATCAGTCGAGCGTAACGATTCCGACTCCTCCCCTCCGTCTCCCCCAGGATTGGGGGCGGGGGGGCTACGGACTGCGGAACGTTCCCCGAACCACAAAGCTGCCACTGCCAGTAGCCCGGTCAGGTGCGCGGCGACGCTCCAGTTGATTTCCACCTTGGAACGGAGCGAAATAAGGGTACACACTGCCAGAATCGGCACCGTGAATGCGATTATGAACGCATTACGCGGGTCGGACGGGCGGCGCAGGACGTGATACAGGGCGATCAACTCCGCGATCAGCAGGAACGGCCCGACGACAAGTCCCTGCCCGCCCCAGAACTCGCCGAGCCAACGCCCCGGCGCGGCGTCTGTGCTACGGTTCCCGCGGTTCAGTGTGTGCGTCCAGTTCAGGTTATCGTTCTGCGCGTTCCAGATAAAAACCGGCGCAAGACATAGCACGGCGAGCACAAACGCCAGGTATGGGTGCGGCGACGCCAGATGTTTGCGATATGCGGGGACGAGTGCCAGTAGCAACAACACCCCCGGCGCGAAAAAGATCATCGTCGGTTTCGTGATCGTCCCCAGTCCGACGCACAACCCGGTCACATACCACCAGTGCGCTCCCCCCCTGGGGTGCTCAGAGGGTGCCCCGGGGGGGGAGCGCACTGCCCGCGTCACCGCGTACAAACCGGCGGACCAGAAGAAGATTTGCGGGAGGTCGTAAGTAGCAAGCACGGAGCCGATGGCGAGTAGCGGGGCGATGGAGGCAAGCGCGACCGTCCAGAAGCCGACTCGCGGGCCGAACCAGCGGCACGCGGTAGCGTACATCAGGGCGTTGGCACCGACACTCATCAAGATAGGGACGAAACGGACGCCGAGCGGGGTGTCGCCGAGGAGTGTCGTCCCGGCGCGGATCGTCAACGCCATCCCCGGTCCGGCGTCGTAGTAACATAGCGCGAGACGACGGCTCCACTGCCAGTAATAGGCTTCGTCCCACGCCATCCCGAAACGAACGGCGGTCACCAATCGGATGACGAGTAGCGCGAAGAGCAGAACAAACGCCGCACGGTGGTAAGATCGTGCGGCGTTTGTTTCGGTAGATTTGGTTGGTTCGTCGGTCACTGGATCGCGAAAAGCGCGTCGGCAAGTCCGGTGTTCACCGTCAGGTTTTCCACCGCTTGCGCCGCCCCGAGTTTGCCTTGGGGATTGTAAATCTCGATGCGGTGGGGCACGAAAATACCGGGGCGCACTTCTTTCACGTCTTTATACCGCAGTTCCATCGTCAATTCATTGTCACCGTTCCACGACTGACGCCGCTCGATAAGGTGTGTCTTCGGGTTCACCCAGAGTAATTCGAACGACTTGTTGTTCGAGCGGCGTTGCGTCAGGCGGATCACCTGGATGTTTTTCTCCGTGCGCACGAAATGCGGCTCATAGTCGAGTATCAGGTAATCGGGCGCGTAAATGCCGAACTGCAGTAAGCCTTGCTTTTGTCCCGGCTGCCCCGCCACCGAGGAAGTTTCGGTTTTCAGCGGTATCTTGTAAAAGCGCGTATCGCCGTTGAAGATGATCAGTAGTGTCGCGCCGAGTGCTTTCGTTTCCATGCGCGTCTGGTTCGGGTACCGGTACGCCACATTCATCCGCTTGAAGTAATACGTCCGCTTGAAGTCGGAGCCGCACTTTTCCAGCTCGCGCCAGTCCGTTTCCGTAACACGTAGCGTCGCGGACATATCCTTAATTTTTTCCGTGACAAGTTTCTTTGTCACGGTGTCCAGCTTCGGCGTCTCCTCCGCGCGGACGGGTGTCGTTACGAAAGGCATGCCCCACAGCATTCCTATCGCAAGCGCGGCGGCAAGTATCGTTTGTTGTTTCATGGCATTGATCTCATCGAACTACCCCTTTTTCGTCGCGGGCGGTTTTGGTGCCGGTTTTTTCGCGGCAACAGGTTTCGTCGCTTTTTTCGCGACTGTTTTAGCCTTGGGTTTCGGCGTTACTTTCGCCTTCGGCGTTGCGACAGGGGTTGGCTTGACGTTCAGACCCGCCTCGGCGTTTGCTTTCTCCGGGGTGTATCCGGCGAAGGACAATGCATGGTTCTTGTACCACAGACCGGCGGCGTTACGCTTTCCGCCCCCGCCCGGATTCACGTGGCAATATAGACACGGCTTCTTTTCTTTTTGCGAAAAAGCCGGGAACGCCTGCGCGGCTTTCCCCGCGAAAAGTACCGTCAATGCGGTCAGTGTCAGGGCATAAATAAGAGTGGTATTTGTTAGTGTTCGCATAAGTTACAGTCCTAGAACGGTGGTGGTTCCCGTTGCCGTGACGGTTTTTCGGAGGATGTCTTGTTGAAGTTTCGCGAGGTCAGCCGGCATATCTATGTCGTACCACGGCGGCAAAAGTGCGGAACGAATGCCCGCCGACCCGGCGCGTTGCCGCGAAACCGTTAACACATCGTTGCTACTCCAGGGAATGTCCTGGAATAATTCCGGCACGAAACGGTTCATTCCGACGAGATAATAGCCGCCGTCATCCGCCGGTCCCCACACGACGTCGGTGTCCGGCGACGCCAGGCGCGAGAACGCTTCCACGATAAACGCGAGGGGCAGGTGCGGCGTATCGCTCCCGATAGCGCAAACGGATCGGGTGCCGGGAACGGCGAATTGTGCGGCGAAAAGCCGGGTCAGCCGTTGCCCTAGATCGCCGTCCCCCTGCGGCACGATGGGAAATGACAGCGCCGACACGGGAAGATCCTCAGGGTCGCCGTCCAGCGCAAGGACGACGCGGGCGGGCATGAGCGGATGCGTGAGGAGGGCGCAGGTATCCCGCAGAAACGCCGTCGCCAGATCCAGAACTCGGGGCTCCCCGAAGTCGTCCGAGGCGAGACGCGTTTTGACCCGACCAGCGACCGGCGCTTTGGCAACGAGCACCAGCGTGCGCCCGTCGTTTCTACGTATTTGTGCTTTGCCGGTGGACCGCATACTATGCGGTTAGACAGTGTTTATACCGGGGTAGTTTCAGTGCGCGGTATCGTGAGAACGCACTTCGCCGCCCTTATGACCGGAGTATGACACCGCAACACGTTCCGCGGAACGCCCCGCGAACAGATTGTCGGCGCGGAGTTTGAGACGGTAGCAG
>JACMMA010000568.1 GCA_014379275.1 Armatimonadota bacterium
GACTCTTCCCGAGAACCGGGGAACCGTCCGGTTTCATACTCCGTGCTATACGAGGGGAAAGAGTTTGGGGGTAGTGCTTACTACTGACCTCGCCCAAGCGGGTTGTTCCCTGCCGCCCAAGAACCGCTTTCGATCCTCCGTCGCGTGAGTCAGTTCGGACTCGATAGAGACGGGGATGACGCGTCCCCGCCTTCGGTTATGGGAAGTTTCCCCTCCTTACTTCCCCTGCCGCTTTACCCGCCCCGGCTTGACGTTGTCGAGTGCCGGTTCCCCGGCGGCTTCGGCGTCGGAGAGTATCGCATCCAGTAGCGGCGTCACGATTCCCGGTGTTGCCGCTTCCGGCATCGCGGGAGAAGCGGGTGCCGCGGTTGTTTCGTAGGCGGTGGCGGCGGACTTTTTCGACGGTCGCCGTGTTTTTTTCGGCGTTTCGTCGGTGATCATCTCCGCGACGGCGGCAGGCACGGCGGCTTCCGGCGTGATCCGGAGCGCATCGGTGAGGGCGGCTTCCGGGGCGACATAGGGCGCGGCCACCGGCGGCGTATAATACACCGCGCTTCCCTTAACCCACTCGCTTTCGCGGTACTCGCTCCAAACGCGATTATACACATCAGCGGTTTGCGTGGCGATGTTGTCCCAGTTGAATACGGTCAACACCCGGTCGTAAGCGTTCGCAGCCATCTGCCGTGCCTGTACCGGGTTCTGCAGGGCGCGAGTGATTCCCCAAGCCAGCGAGTCGGGATTATCCACGAGCGTTGTCGTGCCGGTGACATCATGTTGGACCACTTCTGCGAGTCCACCGGCGTCACTGACGACAACCGGGACCTTCGCCGCCATCGCCTCCAGCGCAACAATGCCGAACGGCTCGTACAGCGACGGGTAAACGGCGACGTCGGCGACGCGGTATAGTTTGTCGCGGTCCTCGTCCGACACGCGCCCGGTGAAAAGAATCTGATCCTTCAAACCCAGTTCCTGCGCCCGCGCTTCCAGGTGCGCCCGATATCCGCCGCCGGCGATCACCAGTTTAGCGTTCCCGAATTGCGCCCGCACACGCGGCATCGTTTCCACAAGAACTTGCGCTCCTTTTTCCCGCACCATCCGCCCGATGAAGTAAATCAGCTTCTCGAACGGCGCGGCGAATCGCGCCTTGAACGCCGCCTGTTCCTCTTCGCGGAACGGGAAATCGAACGCGTGTGGGTTCACGCCGTTGTAAATGATGTCCACCTTGTCGTAGGGCGTGTGCAGGGCGTGCATGACTTCGCCGCGCATGAAGCCGGAACAAACGATCACGCGCCACGATTCCCACTGCAGTTCCCACTCGCAATGATTGATGTAGCGTTGCATGTCGTTGTGGATGCCGTTGTTGCGCCCGAACTCGGTCGCGTGTATTGTGGACAGGAGCGGCAGATGGTAGCGGTACTTGAGTTCCTTGCCCGCGAACAATCCGAGCCAGTCGTGGACATGGAGCAGGATCGGGCGGTCTTTAGCGTTCGGCTCGGCGAGCCACTCCCGGATAAGCGCGTCGGCGCGGCGGTCCATCAAGTAGTTGAGTTCATGTACCCAGTGCAAAAAGTCGTTGGTCTGAACGTCCACGTTGACGCGGTGGACGAACAGGTTTTCCGCCTGCTTCTCGTCCGCGTCGCCGCCGGACGCGCCGCAGGTGACGACATGCACTTCGATGCCGGTGCGGGCGAGGGCGGGGGCAAGACCTTCGAGAGCGGCGGCGATCCCGCCGACGCGCATGGGGGGGTATTCCCAGGAAAGCAGAACGACGCGCATGGGTGACTGGTAACTCCTGTACAGGTGGGGGTGGTCACGCCATCAGGAACGCGACCCCGGCACCGGTTTTTTCGGTGCCGGGGCGATTGTAGCACGGAAGGCGGCGCGTCGTCTACGGGGTTTGTTTGAACTTTGCCGGATCGAACTGCTCCGCGAAATCCAGGCGGTTCGCGTTCCATGGGAGATCATACCGGTAGCGGGTCATCCCGACGAGCAAGGGTTCTTGCGCTTTACGATCCCCTTTCTCCCATATGGCGAACGCCTCATACGCATAACACAGTCCCGTTTCCCTATCCCGGTAGAAGCGAACCCGAATCACAGGTGCCCCGATCCGGGCGTAGCCTGCGGACGGCCTTTGCACACAGACACACACCTCCACCTGCCGGGGTTGTCCGGGGAACGTGCTACTATACTCACCCTGAACCCGCTTCTCGATCACGACCGGCATCAATTCCGTCTTGCCATCGCCCCAGGTCACCTGGCTACCATAGCCGCTGATCATCGCCGTCGCCCGCTCGGGTTCGAACAAGTTCCGGCTGTCCACCGACAAAGCGTAACGAAAAATGCCGGGACTGTCACGCTTCAGAGTTTCGACGGAATCCCCGGTGCGTGTGTAAACCGTCCCGTCGGGCGTTTCCAGCATCCCGCCCTTACCCCAGATGTAGTCCCCTGACAGAGAGTTAGGTAACCTCTCAATCAGCGTACCGGATGTAACGCGCCGCCCCCGCCCGACCTCCCATTCACTCTGGGAGGCGAACGTCTTCCCCGTATACCAGTGGTTCGCATCGGGTCCGTCGAAGCTAGCTTGCCGGTTTACGGAGATTGACTTACAGTAAGGAATCACATACCTCGGCTCCGTCGCCGCTGCTTGCGACTTGTTCCCGTCGAATGTGCCGCCCTTGCTGGCAAGGTGGTTTCTGACGGGGAGCACGACAAGCACCGTGACTGCCGGGATCGCCGCCCCGACGCCGAGCCACGCAAGACGCTTCCGGCTCACCGCGTCAGGGGACAGGCGCGGCGCGGTGGCTTTTATTTTCGCCGTCTGCGGAATCGTGGAAAGACAACGTGCGAGTAGATCAGCGGGCGGACTGGAGGAATCGTTTCGGTTCATAGTAGCTCTTCCTTTCGGTCGGCGAGTCGTTCGCGCAGTAGTTTCAGGGCGGTAGACAGGCGCGATTTCACGGTACCGATGGCGATTCCTTCGGCGTCGGCGATCTCGCGGTACCGTAATTCGTCCCGGTAGAACAAAAGCACGGCGTGACGGTACGCGGGCGGCAACACGTGAACGGCGGTTTCCAGCGTCGCATGCGCCGATTTCGCGGCCGCACTCCGTGCCGGATCGACTGCCTGCGTATCGGCGAGTGCCTGAAGGAGCACGTCCGCGAGCGGGACGTTATTCGCGGTGCGTTTCTCCGCCCGCACCGCGCGGTACCAGACCCGCACGGCGATGGTGTGTAGCCACGTGCCAATCGCCGAACGCCCGTCGAACGACGGCAGCGACTGCCACGCGGCGACAAAGGTTTCCTGGGTCAGGTCCGC
>JACMMA010000569.1 GCA_014379275.1 Armatimonadota bacterium
GCGGACCTGACCCAGGAAACCTTTGTCGCCGCGTGGCAGTCGCTGCCGTCGTTCGACGGGCGTTCGGCGATTGGCACGTGGCTACACACCATCGCCGTGCGGGTCTGGTACCGCGCGGTACGGGCGCAGAAACGCATCGCGAACCACGTCCCGCTCGCGGACGCGCTGATTCAGGTACTCGCCGATACGCAGGCAGTCGATCCGGCACGAAGCGCGACCGCGAAATCGGCGCGGGCGACGCTGGAAACCGCCGTCCATGCGTTGCCGGTCGCGTACCGTCACGCCGTGCTTTTGTTCTACCGGGACGAGTTACGGTATCGCGAGATCGCCGACGCCGAAGGGATCGCCATCGGGACTGTGAAGTCGCGACTATCTACCGCCCTGAAACTCCTGCGCGACCGACTCGCCGACCGAAAGGAAGAACTGCTATGAATCGCAAAACCACCCCCGATGTGCCGCCCGCCGACCTCCTGGCGCGTTGCCTAGCCACCATCCCGCAATCGGCGACAACGCAGACGAGTATGCCGCGCCTGTTCCCCGACGCCGGAAGCCGCAAGCGCCTCGCCTGGCTCACCATCGCGGCGGCGGTTCCGGTTGTGACGGTGCTTGGCGTTTTGCCGGTGAAACAGTGGCTCGATTCTGAACACCATGAGAAGTCTGCTCAGGAACAAACCTTTCCCGCCAAGAACGAGACCGTGCCCTACGTCCGGATTCACAGATGGCAACGCCAGATGATGCGGAACGGATTGACCGCGCCGGATCATCGGGTCTTGATCTATGACCGGGAAAAAGGGCGCAGTGAGTGGCAAACGGACGACCGCTATCAGCGCATCAAAACCCCCACCGATAAAACGCCGTTCGCTCTGATCCGCGCGAACAACGGCGCGTCCTATACGGAGTACTGGAGGGCGGGCAAGTACTGCTCGATCAAGCAACGCAAGCGCACGAAGCGGGACGGTCTCTTCGGTTTCGATTGGGTATACGACCCGCAATCGCTCGCCTCCTACTATCCCGGTGGCAAACTGCTTAAACAAGAAAATGTGCTGTGGGAAGGGAGGAGCGCGGAAAGGCAAGAATACACGGGAATACCCGATCAAAATCCTGCGAAAACGTTGCGGATGGCGAGTGATTGGCGCGAAATAAGGCGGCTGGAGCTAATGGTAGACATAGAGCGAGTGAAACGGCAACAAACCGGGAAATCGGGTGAAGCAACGCCCCGCGATGGGGACGCTAAGAGATCGCAAACATTGGAGAAACGCCGGGAGTACCTGGAGCAACAGTTGCTTGCGATGCAGAGAAAGATACGCTACCGCACGGAACTGCCCGAATGGCGGAGCGAAGTCTACGTGGACAAGGCAACGGGCATGGTGCGGTGCGTCCGCAAATGGCAGATGTTCCGAAGTACCAACCAACAGTATCCCGATGGGATATTGGTGGAGGAGCAACGACTGTACTACCGCCAGCGTCCGGCGGACGCGGATCACTTCGACATAAAGCGGATCACGACCGGTGTCAAATTGCTTTACGGCACGTCGAAACCATAGTACGAACATTCGTGTCCCGTAGACTCCGCAATCCCGCTTGTGCTACAATGCCCCCGGTCGGGCGATTCGCTCGTGCCGGGGTCGCGCTCTCTGTGGCGTGACCAACCCCACACCGTACAGGAGTTACCAGTCACCCATGCGCGTCGTTCTGCTTTCCTGGGAATACCCCCCCATGCGTGTCGGCGGGATCGCCGCCGCGCTCGAAGGTCTCGCCCCCGCTCTCGCCCGCACCGGCATCGAAGTGCATGTCGTCACCTGCGGCGCGTCCGGCGGCGACGCCGACGAGAAGCAGGCAGAAAACTTGTTCGTCCACCGCGTCAACGTGGACGTTCAGACCAACGACTTTTTGCACTGGGTACATGAACTCAACTACTTGATGGACCGCCGCGCCGACGCGCTGATCCATGAATGGCTCGCCGAGCCGAACGCTAAAGACCGCCCGATCCTGCTCCATGTCCACGACTGGCTCGGATTGTTCGCGGGCAAGGAACTCAAGTACCGCTACCATCTGCCGCTCCTGTCCACGATACACGCGACCGAGTTCGGGCGCAACACCGGCATCCACAACGACATGCAACGCTACATCAATCA
>JACMMA010000570.1 GCA_014379275.1 Armatimonadota bacterium
AAAGTGACCGTGATCACCGAGGACGAGTTCGCCGATCTGCTCCCGGATGGCGAGGCGACACGATTGGGCGGGCTGTTTCGCGACGTTCACAGTTGACCGCCGAACGCTTGGGGACCGGAACGGGAAAGCGGTTTCCTCGGCGAAGGGCGCACATGGCGCGAACCGTGATATGGCGCGAACCGTGGGCGGTATAATAGGCGCAGGAGAAAAATAGTATGCCGATACTGACGATTGACCTGCCGGAAACCGCATATCAAGCAGCACTGGAATACTCGCCGGAAGAGCGCGTTCGTCTCATCGCCGCAACGTTCACCGGCGACAAAGACACTCTGATACGTAGCGAGCGCGACGAGCAACCGGAACTGTCCGAGGAAGATTATGCGGCAATCGGGCGCGGCTTAGAAGACATTAAAGCGGGGCGCACCGAACGCGGATCGGTGGTGATGGATCGGATACGAGCAAAATACGGTCTGCGAAAGGGAAACAGCCCCTTTTGATTCCGCCGCTTTATTTTGATATGACAGCCGACGGTAGTGCAGATTTCGATTCGGCGATGCAGTTCCTGTCGCAAACTAACGGCACAGACTACGCCGAACGCTTCGGTGAAACGTTCGGCGCGACAATAGGCAGGACGTGTCAGCGAATCGCGGACGAGATCGCCGATAACGGCAAGCCCTTTGACCGGATGCACGAAAACGCCTCGCTACGGTTCGCCGCACCGGTCTACCGCCTGAGCGTGTCGGTATCGAAAACGCGCAACCGCCGCAGTAGCGCGGGGCTGTGGTATGTTTTCTACCGTTTGGAGGACGTAGCGGGCATTGGTCGCGCCGATACACTTTTCGTGGTCGCGGTACGGCATAGCGCGGCACAACCGTTCACCGAGGAAGACGCGGGCGACGAGTGAACCTTGCCGCGACACCATAGCCGATGTCGCCACGCGCTGAAAAACAATTGCCGCGCCCCCTTGTGAAACCACCGACTTCTCGGCGATAATACCGGCGTGGCAATCGTGCCGCCTTTATCCTGCCGTCTGCAAGGGGAACCATCCGTATGTTGTATCTTGCCCGCCTCTTCGCCCGCGCCGCCGCCGCCGCGTTCGTGCCCCTCGTGTTTGGTCTTACCGCACACGCCCGCCCTGTCCTCGACTTCGATTCGCTTGGCGCGATGAGCAATTCGCCCGGTGCGTCCGTTCCCGTTGCCGCCCGCCTTTCCAATCAGTTCGCTACGTCCGGCATTGTCTTTCGGAGCGGCTCCGGCGCGACGTATGTGTCCGTGGTTGATCTGTCCGGCACAGGCACGACAAGTTTGCCCAACGGGATCGGCGGCGCAACGCTCGGCGACACGCTAACCTATAGCGGATCGCCGCTAATTATCGCAAACTTTGTTGACCCCACGAACGCCGCAACGTCGTTTGTAACTGACTTCGTTTCCGTGCGTGCCGACACAATTCCGTCCGGGGGAACCATCGGACTGCAGGCGTTCGACATCAACAACGTGTTGATAGGGTCGGTCAGCCAGACGGATACGGGCGGGAACCTAATGAGTATCACGGCGGCGGGCATCAACCGCGTTGAAATACTCGGTAGTACCAACGCTGACGTTGCGTATGACGATTTCACCTTCAATTCCGTCACCGCGACGGTTGTGCCGGAAGCAGGAACGCTTACGCTTCTCGGTTTCGCCCTTGTGCCGGTCGGGGTCGGGCTTGTGCGTCGTCGGAAGTAGGCTGATCAGGACCGGGTTGCTGTTGACTGTATCCCGGTCGTCACGCGTTCCAGCACCGGGTAAAAACGGTTCCAGCACAACGGATACTGGAACCGTTTTGTCGCCGCACAGCTCCGAATTTCTCGCAGCAGGATACCGTTTAGCACACCAGCGAAGCAAAGTCGCCGAAGTCTGCCGCGAATCCGCCTGGAACGCCCTTGCATATCACGCTCACCGCGTCGTGCGAGTGGAGCGATTCTAAGTGCGAGCAGGCGACCTGGAAGTCTTTAATGCGGGCGTCTTTGTTCAGTTCGAAAAAGACAAGACGTGCCGCGTCCTCAACGAACTTGATGAACGCGCCGTTCATTTCCGCGAACGCTTGCTCGTCCTCGCGCTTCACCATCACCTGCGTCTCGGTTTTCAAGGCGTTTTCCAGGTGGCGTTGCATATCCTCGACCGTGACCATCGCGCCGTCGGCAAGTTCGACCTTGACACGGGCACGGCTCCGCTGGCTGTGCGGTATGGCGTAGACGCCGCGTGTGTCGCGAGCGTGCTCGGCAAGTTCGGCAGAGCAGGGACACGCAGACGAGTAAACGAAGTCGAATTCAATGTAGCGGCGCACCGCCCCCGACGCAGAAATCGTGGCTTCGTAGGCGACTTTGTAGAACTGGTATCCTTCCAGACTGCTACGCAG
>JACMMA010000571.1 GCA_014379275.1 Armatimonadota bacterium
CCGGTGCTTTATGTCGGTGGGGGCGCGAAAGCCGCGAATGCCCACGAGGAGATTCGGGAACTGGCGGAGCGCGTCGGGATCCCAGTAACGACAACGCTACATGGTCTTGGCGCGTTTCCCGAAGATCACGAACTGTCGCTCGGCATGCTCGGCATGCACGGGACGGCGTACGCGAACCATGCCGTGCACAACACCGATCTGCTTATCGCGGTCGGTGCCCGCTTCGACGACCGCGTGACCGGCAAAGTGTCGGCGTTCGCCCCGAACGCCAAGGTGATTCACCTGGATATCGATCCCGCCGAAATGAACAAGGTGCGCCGCGCCGAGGTGCCCATCGTCGGCGATTGCCGCGCCGCTCTGAGCGAGATCCTGAAAACGGTCGAGCCGCGGACGGATCTCAAACCGTGGCTTGAGGAGATCGGCATTTGGAAAGAAGACTTCCCGATGGAAGTTCACGCCGCCGATGCAGAGGGTAGGCCGAGCGCGGAGTACGTCATTCGCGAGATCGCTCGCATGACCGGTCATGACGCGGTCGTCACCACCGATGTGGGACAACACCAGATGTGGGCGGCACAGCACTTCGGGATGCGCAAACAGAGGCAATTCATTACGTCGGGCGGTCTCGGGACGATGGGGTTCGGGATGCCCGCCGCTATCGGCGCGTGCTTCGGACTAGGCAAAGAAACGCCGGTCTGGTGCATCTCGGGCGACGGTTCGATCCAGATGTGTATCCAGGAGTTGATGGTGGCGAGTATCTACCAACTGCCGGTGAAGATCGCGATTCTGAACAACCAGTTTCTCGGAATGGTCCGGCAGTGGCAGGAGATGTTCTGGCAGAAAAACTATTCCAACGTGAACCTGGAGCAGGCGCCGGATTTCGTAAAATTAGCGGAAGCCTATGGTTGTGCCGGGTTGCGCTGTGAGAACATTTCCGATGTGGAAGCGACGATCAAGAAAGCGATGGAAACGCCGGGGCCGGTCGTGATGGACTTCCGCGTCGCGAAAGAAACCAACGTTTATCCGATGATCCCGTCCGGTCAGACGATCAACGAAATGGTGGTTCGGCGCCCGGCGGATCCTGCCGCTGAGCCGGCAAGTACGTGTCACTACGCTTCGGTTCATGCGGGATCCTCGATCGCCGGCTCTGTGGCAATGGAGGGTGCCTACCTTGACTCCGAAGGAGACAATGCCGCGGACAGTACGGAAGCATTGAAGCCCAGCGATCGTTTGCCAGTCGGGAACGAGGTCGTGGACGTTGCGCGGTAGGAAGGCGACGGCATGACCCCGACAGAGATCGCGCCCGAAGTATATCGGCTGAATATCAACGGTATGGTGAATGCCTATCTCCTTGGTAATGCGAGGGGGTGGGTGCTCGTGGATACCGGGGTTGCCGGTCAGTTCGAATACATAAGGGATGCCGCCGATCAACAGTTCGGGGTCGGGGCGAAGCCGGACGCGATCATTCTGACACACGGGCACGGGGATCATGCCGGTTCCGCACTCGGACTAGCGACGTTCTGGGATGTGCCCGTTTATGCGCACCGGATGGAGTTGCCCTTCCTGACCGGGAAGTCGAACTATCCGCCGGTTGACCCGACGACCGGCGGACCGTTCGCATTCCTGTTGAGGTTCACACCTCATATGATGTATGGCTCGGATTTCGGCGAGACAGTGCGAGCCTTGCCAGAGGACGGATCGGTGCCGGGGCTGTCCGAGGATTGGCGGTTCATAGAAACACCGGGACACACGCCGGGGCACGTCAGCCTGTGGCGGGAGCGCGACGCGGTTCTGGTTGCCGGGGATGCCGTAGCGACGGTTTACATCGAAACGTTGTCGGCACTATTATCGCGCCGATCCGATGTGTCGCCGCCGGCGGCGCCGGTGACACCCGATTGGTACACGGCACGCAAGTCTATCGAAAAACTTGCCGCGCTTGAGCCGAAGTTGGTTACGGCAGGGCACGGCGAGCCGGTCCTCGGAGCATCGGCGACTGCCGGAATGCGGCGACTCGCGGACATGCTCCGTGTCCCACAGCACGGGAGATACGTGACGGAACCGGCGGAGTTCGACGAGCAGGGGGTGCGCTATTTGCCCCCGGTGCCGAAAGACCCGCTTCCCGTGGTCGCTGGTATCGCGCTGGGTGCGGTAGCGATCGGTTTCGGGTTGTGGGCGGTAGCGAAACAGAAAAACAAAACGATCTGAAGTGTCATACTTTGTTGTCCCTGTGGGTAAACGGCTTGCGGGAGGGTGATCGTTATGACGAATCCACAAGAGGTCGCACCGGGAGTCTGGTATCTCGGTTTGAATGTTGCGAACGTATATTTCATCGGAACACGGGAATCGTGGGTTGTCGTGGATACCTGCGCGCCGCTGAACGAGGGACCGATCCTCGCCGCTGCGGAGGAGGTATTTGGGAAAGGCGCAAAGCCCGCCGCATTGTTCCTGACACACGCACACTTCGATCATTTCGGGTCGGCTAAAGGGTTGTTGGAACACTGGGGCGATGTGCCGGTCTATGGGCACCGACTGGATGCGCCGTATTTGACCGGGATGGACAAGACCGCGCCGGGCGACCCGACCGTCGGGGGCTTTTTCGCGATGGCGTATCGGACGTTCCCGAAGCGGCAGGGGACGGATCTGTCGAAATGGTTCAAAACGTTGCCGGGCAGCGAGTTGGTACCGGGTGTGACCGGTTGGCGTTGGTTCCATACGCCGGGACATACGCCGGGTCACGTGAGTCTTTGGCGCGAATCGGATCGGACGCTGATCGCCGGGGATGCCGTCATCACGGTGAATCTGGACAGTTTAGCGAACGTGATCGACAAGAAGCCGACGGTTTCGCGCCCCCCGACACCGGCGACGCCGGATTGGGATAGCGCGATAGCATCGGTGCGGTTCCTCGCCGGGTTGCGCCCGCGAACGCTGGTGACGGGGCATGGCTTGCCGATGTTCGGCGACGCGGCGGCGGACGGCCTGGCGCAGTTGGCACAGACGATCAAGCGACCGGAGCACGGGCGATATGTACACGAGGCACCGATTGCGGACGAGGGGGGAATCAATTACGTCCCGCCCCCCGCGACGGATGTGCTAGGAATCGCACTCGGCACGATAGCATTGGGCGGTTTGATCGCGTGGGTGACACACCGGCAGAGCGCGGTGAAGGCGATATCGGATACTACCGTGCCCGTATCGTCGCATACGCTCCGTTTCGAGCGACAGGATCGCGCAGACTACCAACCGGCGAAAGTGATCGAAACGGTCGTACTGGTTCCCAAATCGGAACCGCCGAAAACGGTGCACGGGGTGCAGTTGGTGCCGACCAACCCGTGACGGACGACGCAGATTTACGTGAATGGCGACGGCGGCGGGCACTCGCCAGCGAACTGTACCGACCGGAAACGGTCCGTCTGGTGATCCTGGGCGAGGCACCGCCGCCGGAGCGGTTCTTTTATTTCGGGGACTCGTTGTTCTTTCGGTATTTGACGCGGGCGTTCGTCCCGTTTGTCGGGGAGACTTTTACCGGCGATGCGGGGCGGTTCTTAGCGTTGTACCGCGCCCTCGGGGCCTGGCGCACCGACGTTTGCGAGGACCCGCAGCGGGCGAGCAAGGGCGGCGCGGATGATGTCGGCGTTTGTTTGGATCGTTTTTTGTTGCGATGGAACGGGTTGCCGTTTGCGCCGGACCCGCTGGTGATCCTGTCTCCGAAGCGACTGTATGATAAGTTGCCGAACCGGATAAAGGCGGAAGTCACCGGCATGGTCCCGCCGCCGGGTCAGTGGAACGCGCACCGGGTGGCGTTCCTTCGGGAGATGGAGCGATTGTTGCGGCTTTATGTCGGGCGCGAGAGTATTGCGGAGGCGGCGGCGACGGTCGATGCCGATGACGCCGCATTAGATTTCGAGATTGCGCGTGCGTGCGCCGAGGGCGCGGACACGAGCGAAATATCCCGGCTGATTACCGGACACCCCCGCGAGGCGCAATTGCGCCCCGTGTGGGAGAAGAACGAGGACGAAACATGACGACGATGGCAACAAGCGGGGCGGGCTATTCCGCGACTTTCGGAGGAACATTGCGCGTGGCAGAAACGCACACGATAACGGTTTTGGTTAACAACGAACCCGGCGTACTCGCTCGCGTTTCCGGTCTGTTCGCGCGGCGCGGCTACAACATCGAGTCGCTCACGGTAAGCATCACGGACGACCCGAACGTTTCCCGCATGACTATCGTTGTCGCCGGCGACGCGGACGTGCTGGAGCAGATCACCAAACAGTTACACAAACTGCTCGACGTGCGCAAAGTATACGATTACCTCGACACCCCGATGCTGGCCCGCGAACTCGCTCTGGTCAAAGTCAATGCCGAACCGGGGCAGCGGCTCGAACTGATGCAACTCATCGATATTTTTCGGGGGCGCGTGATCGATGTTGCGGAAAAAAC
>JACMMA010000572.1 GCA_014379275.1 Armatimonadota bacterium
CCGCGACTCGGAAGAGCCCAGGCTTGTGCGGTCGCCTCCGCCGCGGCTTCGCCCGTCTCGCCGAGCCACGGGACGGGGGCGGTTTCGTTTCGCAGATCGTGCATCGTTGCTATGCTAACGCTCCGGGCGGCGGAAAAGTCAGGCGGACAGCCGACGCGGAGCGGCGTGAGCGGCTCAGGTGCCGGGCGCGTCGACGTTGACATCGAAATCGAGGACGAGTCGCCCCTCTTCGGCGCGGATTTCTGCCCTTTTGACGAATCGCACGAGCGACTTCGGGTCGAAACCGGACGCGCTGCTGGCGGCTTTATCCACTGAGGCGGGGGTGGGAGTCGGAACCGGGGACTGCATGTCCGCGAGTACGCTCTGTAACAGATCATTTAAGATCTCTTGCTTGACCGGGAGCGTCCCGGAAACGCGCAGTCCGGCGAAATCCGCCAGGTCATTTTGTAAGTACTTTTCGAAAGGGTTTGTTGGCATAATTTAGGACCGTTTGTTTATTCGCCGGGTACTCATGCCCCGGCTGATCGGGCGAACCAGAAAGAGAATCAACGCGGCATGGTTGCCGCGTTCGAATTTTGACCGGTGGTGACCGGTACTGCTTCCGGTCCGACCAACCGCCCGGACAGGTGCAGCACGCCGGGATGAACATGGAACCGTACGTCGCGTAATATCGAGATCAGCCATTCCTGACCGCCGTCGCGTAGGAGTTTGCCGAGGTCCAGCCGTGCGTTCTGCCCCTCGACCTTGATCCAGTCGGGGAGCGGGACGACGTTCAGCAACATTTCCACGACGCCGCGCGTGAGTACCGTGAGTTTCAAAACCGGCTCCTGGGGAAATGCGACATAACGCTCGACGCGCGCCTCGGCGCGTATCGTGGTCTTAAACAGGAACAGGTTCAGCGCGACCTCCAGTAAGATCAGATCGTCTCCAACGAACCGGAGCCGAAAACTGCGGATCATCTCGGGGAAGGGGGCGTTACCAAGCAGGTCGTCCAGCACCGGCTGCGTAATCGGAACGGATAGCGCGATATTCAAGCCTGCGAGATCAGAAAGCCCCGTCGCTTTCTGCCGCTCCCAGAACCACGCCAGGAACTTGGACAACGCGCTTTGTTTTTCACTCGTTTCTGCCATTGATAAAAACAGTGTAGCACAAATGGGGCGGAACACTGTGCCTATCCCCATTCGTGCTATTCATTAGACGGGCCGCTTTGACTCCACGCACAAACCGTTGAAGATGCCGTGCGACGACGAGACGGTGACGCCGGTGCCGACGACCGAGTTTTCCAGGTGGGTTCCGGCTTTCACCGTTGCGCCGTCCCAGAGGATCGAGTTGACCACGGTCGCGCCCGCCTCCACCGTCGCCCCCGCGCCGACGATCGTGTAGTCGCGGATCTCGCCGCTGACCGTCGCGCCTGCGCAGATGACGCAGTTTTCGTTCACGATGCTCGCCCCGGTAGGCAACTCGACGGAGACTTTTTTGTCCAGCACGTCGCGTTGCGATTGGCGGTAGATGGCTAGATTCCCGACATCTTTCCAGTAGGCTTCGCTCGGTACGGCGAGCATCGGCTCACCCGCCGCCAGCAACGCTCCGAAAACATTGTTGCCGAATCCGAAGAACGTTTCCGCCGGGATGTATCGGAATACCTTGGTGTTGAAAACGTAGATGCCGGTATTCGCTAGGTTCGAGAACGCTTCGCCGTGCTTCGGCTTTTCCTGGAAGCGCGTGATGAAACCGTTCTCATCGGCGACCACGATGCCGTATTCGGACGGGTCGTCCACCGGCGTGACGCCGAGCGTCGCGACCGCGCCTTTTTCCTTGTGTGCTCGCACTATCGCACCGATGTTCGTGTCGGTCAGGTCGTCGCCGCCGATGACCAGGAACGTGTCATCGGGCGCGTCGGCGAAAAACGCCTCGCACCGCTTGACACCGCCCGCATCGCCCCAGAGTTTGTCTTCGCGGGAATAGTAGATGCGGACGCCGTATGCCGAACCATCGCCGAGTGATTCCTCGATCCGATGACCGAGGTATTGGACGTTGACCATGATGTCGGTGAAGCCGTGCTTCTTGAGCAGATCAACGAGGTGTCCCATGACCGGCTTGCCGACGATCGGTACGAGCGGTTTGGGAAGAGAGCGGGTCAGGGGATCGAGGCGCGAGCCGATACCCGCGCCCAGAATCATTGCTTTCATATATCATGCCTCACTTGGTTTAGGAATTCGTTTTATATTGCCGGATTGCTTCTTGTTGAAAAATGGTCGCTCGAAGCAGCAATGGAAAAAATAGGAGATCAACAGTATCAAAGCCGTAGTCACAAGATGGAACGACCAGAAAACCAATGCCGGTACCGCATCCCACCGCGAAAAGACGTAGTGCCAGGAAATTTGTAGCAATGGGGCGTGCATCAGGTACACGCTGTAAGAAAAGATGCCCAGGAATACCATCGGTTTGGACCCGAGGAAGCGGTGTGTGGGAGTCTCTTCACGTGTCGACATGTAAATGAGTAGCGAGACCACGACAAGCCCCACCATATGTTCGGTAAAGTGAGGGGCTTTTACGACCTGCATCCCGATAAACACGAGAAAAAGTACGGCCGTCGTAATACCCCAATTCCACTGCTTCCATTTGGGCGATACGTCCGGCGAATAACAAAGGTGAGCGGCAAGCATACCGGAAGCGAACACCCCGAGATAGGTGACGTTATAAAATAATCCAATCAAATTTGAGCCTGGCAACAGAAGACGCAACACAATGTAAAGCAGGAAACAAAAGGCATAGGCGGCAGTCAGAGTCCTGACGAAGCCGAAACGGTTAGCGAGGTAGATTAACGGCGGAAAAAAGAAGTAGATATGCCACTCCGTCGCAATAGACCACAAAGGGTAATTTATTGTGTACGTTGTCGCAGGAAACAGGTCATGAACAAGGAGTAGATGTGCCCAAATATCGAACGAGGTGATCGTTTCAATCCCCGCCCACTTCTCCATATTTTTCCCCGATAGGAACAGCCAGGTTAGCAGTAGCGAAAGGGCAATGGCGAAGTAGTAGGGGGGGATCAGCCGCTTCGCACGACGCGATAAAAACTCGACCGCGCTATACGGCATAAACCCTTGCGCCTTGACTACTGGCAACATCAAGCAAAAGCCAGACAACGCGATAAAAACCGGAACGGAAAATATCCCCTTGTTGAGCAGTATGGCGACTGGTTCCAACGACGCGGGCAGAGTATTGTTGGGCGCACTACTTGCCTCCCCGATTGTTTCACTGAAAGAAAAATACTTCACCGCATGGTGGAGCAAAACATACAAAGCCGCCGATCCTCGCAAGCCATCTAAATATCCTAAGTGAGTTGGCGCGGTTTTCGCACGCTTCGTGTTGGTATCAAGGACGCCTGACATGGATGATAGAAACCTTTGTTTCTGTCAGGCGTGGAAACTAATCCACGCCTGACAGGAGCAATACGTAGCGATGGTGGGACTTGAAACGAGCCGTTAGAATGTGATCGTTTTTCCTGTCGTGGAGGACTCGTAGATCGCGTCCAGAATCTCGGATACTACCAACGCCTGTTCCCCGGTGACGACCGGCTCCGTGTCGTTGATGATCGCATTGATCCACATCTCCGCTTCCAACTCGTGCGGTTTTTCCTCGGCGCCATCGTAGAACGCCACGCCGCCGCCGTGTGTCTGCACTTTGGTATCGTAGAGCTTGCCGAACCTCTCGCCGTTGATATTCAAGCCGCCTTTGAAATCCGCGCCGCCTTCCGTGCCGTACAGCGTGCAGTTCGCCTCTGACGGGTTCCGCTCGTTCAACGCCCAGGACGATTCCAGAAATATCGTCGCGCCGGACTTCATCTTGATGAAACCGAACGCCGAGTCCTCGACCGTGTAAATCTTCGGATCCCACGAACCCCAGGCGTTCGCGGCGTTCTCGCGGTCGGCGAGTTTGCGATACACGGACCCTGTAACCGACTCGACTTCATAGTTGTTCATCAGCCAGAG
>JACMMA010000573.1 GCA_014379275.1 Armatimonadota bacterium
AAATTGTTCTACCTGCGCGAGCGTGTCGGTAAGGCAGCGCGTATCAAAGAAGACCGCAACGGTCGTTTCTCGCGCGTCGCCACCGATCAACCGACCGGGAAATAGGTACGAGTCACCTGGGTGTTGGGTGCTGAGAAGATGCCGGTGCATTCTGTTCGCCGCGTTTCTCCTTTGTTCCCAACACCCGACGTCTCGCTAGAAACATTCCCCTCTGTTTCGCCGTATCTTAATGCGTGAATCGTAAATTTTTGCCGATGGGGTTGGTAGCCGCGTGAGCGAAATCACGGATCGAATCGCCTCGGCGTCACTGACCCATATTGTTCTGGTTCTGGTTCTGCTCACGCTTCTGCGTGGCACCTTCCTCGCCACACGTCTGCGTTTCTTCCGCCCCTGTGCCGAACTCTGTGAGTCTGCGACACTGGCTATCGCGCTTGTTTTTCTTCTGGTGCGCCCGTTTTTGATGCAGTCCTTCTTTATTCCTTCCGGCTCCATGCACCCGACACTCTGGGAAGACGATCACATTCTGGTCAACAAAATGGTATACCGGATGCAACTTCCGAAGCGGGGGGAGATCGTAGTCTTCCGTTCGCCGAAAGAAGCGACGCTGGACGAAAAAGATTTCATCAAGCGCGTGATCGGTGTGCCCGGCGATGTGATCGAGGTTCGTGAAGGGTTCGTTGTTGTCGGAATCGGGGAGCGGGCGACTATTTACACCCGCGATGCGCTGTATTCACATCTTTGCGCGAGCGGTTGCGAACCTGCTGCCGGGAATTCGCCGCCACAGTTGCGGTTGACCACAGACGGTCTTTGGCTCGGAGAAAATCAATACCTGCCCGCGCAGTTCGCGGAACTGGTGCATCGCAAGGGCGAACAGGTCGTAATTCAGCCGGGGCAAGTGTTGCGTAACAACGAAGTCTTGAGCGAATGGTATGTCGCCGAAGACCCGCAATATCACATGAATCCGATGGTTGTTCCGTCCGGTCACCTGTTCGTGCTGGGGGATAACCGCAACGATTCGCGCGACAGCCATGTCTGGGGGACGTTCCCCGTGGATCGTGTGATCGGGCGCGCGGATGCTGTCTTCTGGCCCCTCTCACATATCAAGAAAATCGCCCATTAGCCAAGCGCACGGGCACCGGGGTGTCCGTAACAAAGGCGACGGGAACCTTCCTGGCTACGATACATCATAAGGGTTGTGAATATCGCCGTATTAGTATTTTGTATCGTCATGCTCGGGTATATCATATGGGAAGGGTTCGAGACGCTTGTCTTGCCCCGGCGCATCGAAAGACCCCTGCGCGGCACCAGCGTCTTCTATCAAAGTTTTTGGGCAATGTGGTGTGCCCTCGCGCGGCGCGTGCCGCTACCCGGTCGCGACAATTTCCTTTCCGTGTTCGGCCCGTTGTCGCTTTTACTGCTACTCACCCTCTGGGCATGCGGGATGATTCTGGCGTTCGCTGGCATCATGTGGAGTCTGCGGTTGCCGATCCATGCTCCGGAGCTTTCCCCTAGCTTCGGCACATACCTTTACCTGTCTGCGACGACATTCATCACGCTCGGCTTCGGGGATGTGTCTCCGAAAACAGGGCTCGGTCGATTGTTCGCCGATATGGAAGCCGGAGTTGGGTTCGGGTTCCTCGCGATCGTTATCGGCTATCTGCCGGTGCTCTACGGCGCGTTCTCCCGACGCGAGGTGCTTATCGCGCTGCTGGATGCGCGTGCCTCCTCGCCGCCGTCCGCCGGGGAACTGCTCCGACGCTACGCCGGGTGCATGGCGTGTGGCGATGTTACGGATCTGCCTGAATTTTTGCGTGACTGGGAAAAATGGAGCGCGGAACTACTGGAGTCACATCTGTCTTACCCGGTCTTGATGTTTTACCGCTCGCAACACGACCGCCAGTCGTGGCTCTCCGCACTGGTTACGGTGCTTGATACCTGTGCGTTCATCATCTCGTCACTCCCTCAAGGACCGGTCTGGCAAGCACGATTGACGTTTGCCATGGCGCGGCACGCGGTGGTTGACCTGACGCTGGTGTTCGGCAGTAAGCCCGACGCGCCCGGGATGGATCGTCTGCCACCCGAGCGACTTGCGGAACTGCACAAGATCATCGGTGATGCGGGGACTGCGTTCAACGAAAATGACGAGGCGGTCGTCCGGTTGAACGAACTGCGCGCCCTGTACGAGCCGTATGTCGACTTTTTATCCAAGCGCTTGATTCAGCCGCTACCGGACTGGTTGCCGAACGACGATTTGGCGGACAACTGGCAAACGTCGGCGTGGGACAAAAGCGACCACTTTTTCGAGATGCGTCCCCGCCGCCGTCAACCCATCAATAAATAGGCGGGGTAGTGATGCGGGAACTCATCATGACTACCACTCTTCCCGAGAACGGTCCTGCTTCGGGTTGCCGGGCGGGACGGGAAGGCAACGAAGCACGTGTCGTCACACACACTCAGCCTACAGAAGTGGAGGCCCCGTCAATGCGCGCCATCGGGCCGTTGATCATCGCCGCCGTCCGCTCGTCTTCCTGTCGTAGGATCCGCAAGAACGCGGACACGACGTGCGGGTCGAAGTGGCTTCCCATGTGTTTTTGCAGGTAAAGCATCGTCTCATTACGGGACCAGGCTCGTCGGTAAGCGCGGTCCGTGGTCAGGGCGTCGTAAACGTCGGTCACGGCGAGAATCCGCGCCCCGATCGGAATCTCATCGCCCTTCAAGCCGTCCGGATATCCCGAGCCATCGTACCGCTCGTGATGCGAACG
>JACMMA010000574.1 GCA_014379275.1 Armatimonadota bacterium
GACCACTTCTTTCACTGTAATCGTCCCTTCGGCATCCCCGGAGTCATCTATCATATTCAGAATATGGTTTCGCATCGACTCATACTGCCGGACATCCATGGTCCAGTGGTCCATGCCGTCCGATTTTATCGCGTTGAATATCTCGACACGCCCGCGTTTTCGTGCCTCCGCGTCCGCGCGCCACGCGTCTTCGGGAACCGTACCGGAATGCGGGGCGCGTACCCGGTTTTTACTGCTTCCGACTTCTTCAGGGTGTGTCAGTTTATTTACCATGGTGGACAACTATTTGTTATTGTTTTTTATACACTATGTTATCGCGTCAGTCGGCACTGTGTCAAGGGGTGGGTGTCTACCGATACTTCTTAGCAGGCGGCGAAAATTAACGATCTCTTCCCGATTTAGTTTCAAACGGTTTTCCGTTGCACGTCCGATTGCTGTCCGTCCTCTTACGACCGAATCATCAATATCGTCCCAAGCGAAATGTTCGGTCCATTCATTATGTCGAGGGTGAAATAAAGCCACTTCGTCGCCGGTTGCTGGGTCAGTCGCCTTTGTGACTTTTGCCTTACTCGCGTTGCAGAAGACGCATGACCAGGCGAGATTATCTACTTCGTCCGCTCCGCCGCCTACTGTGGGCTCGATGTGCTCCACGTTGAACGGTGCGGAACCAATATCGGAAGGGGATTTGCAATACTCACAGCGGGCACCAGCGCGCAGGGATACCGCGTCGCGGATCGTCTTTTGTTTTCTTAGAACAGCCATTACTCATGCCTCTGGATTTGATATACAGAAGAATAAATAATTTCCATCAGTACAGTTGACAAGTGTTAGCATTATGCCTTCGCACCAGGGTGATGACTTATCTTCAGTTGACGCATCAGTTCGTCCCACTTCATGCCACGTCGTCGTGCCATCTCATCAATGGCAGTAATTCGGCGCACATTCCACGCCTCGCTCCGCCTCGACATCTCTAACGCTTCTTCGCGCTCTGCCTCGGAAAAATCGGCGTCGGATATTTTGCGTTCCAGCTCTTTGTACCGGTGCCAGAACTCGCGCGTCAACTCCGCGTTGAGTTTTTCTATTACCTCCTGCTCCCCCGGTGTTAGAATATCGAGGGGCGAACGCTTGCGATGGCGACTGCGCCATGAGCGCGAAAAATAGTCACTGGCGAGTTTCTCCACGCCGACATTGCGGCGTGTAGCCTCGATCCGCAGATCGTTCTCCAAATCAGGCGACAACTCTAACGTGATTGGCATTGGGGTTTCCTTCGTTTCGTATTTTACCACTACGCCGGAAATACGAAGGCAGGAAACCCCGGCGGTTCCGGCGAAACGGGTTCCCGAGACTTTATACTTTGCGAGGGATGGTATTATTATGGCAAGCGCAGACGGCAAGGGACGACTTTTACTCGTCCGGCACACGGAATCATCCTGGAACAAACTCAACGTTTTCACCGGGTGGGTAGACGTGCCGCTTTCCGACAACGGGCGTGCCCATGCGAAACGTGTCGGCGAGGCGATGAAGGGCGTTTATTCCGTGGACAAGGCGCACACCTCCAGTCTGGTTCGGGCGCAGGAAACGCTGAAGCTGGTGATGGAAGGCGCGGGAATCTCCGGCATCGAGATTGTCGAGGATTGGCGCATCAACGAGCGATATTACGGCGGCTGGCAGGGCAAGAACAAAACCGAGACCGCCGAAAAATACGGTGCGGATTCGGTCCACGCCGTGCGCCGGGGATTTTCCCCGCGCCCCCCCGGCGGCGAATCGCTCGAAGACACCTGCGACCGCGTTCTGCCGTATTTCGACGAGGCCATCGAACCGGAACTCGCCGCCGGGAAAACGATACTGATCGCCGCGCACGGCAACTCGCTCCGTGCGCTGGCGAAGAAACTGCTCACGCTGTCCGACGAAGTCGTGCCGACGTTCGAGATCGCCAACGGCGAACTGCTCGTTTTCCGCTACGAGAAAGACACCGACTCCTACGTCCGTGAGGAGGCCGTTCAAGGCTAATCGAGTGTCAAGTGGGAGGCAGGCCGCGCCGCTCGACGTGTCGGCTCCCGATTCCTGACACCGGACGCGGTATACTCGACATGCACAACCCCGAACTCGATTTCGACGCCTTCGACGCCTCGTTGCGCGCCGACGCGCCCGGCTTTTTTGTGCCGGACGTACCCGTTTATATCGCCCGTGCCCCCGGACGGCTCGACGTCATGGGCGGTATCGCCGACTATTCCGGCTCGCTCGTCGCCGAAATGCCCATCGCCCAGGCGGCGGTCTGCGCGTGCCAGCGCGACGACGCTTCGGGCGGCGCGGTCACGGTGCACTCTGCGAACGCAAGCACCGAGGGTTTCCAGACCGAGGTAGTGTTGCCCGCCGGGGTGTTCACGAACCCGGTATCGCTCCTGAAGTGGATACGAGACCGGGATAAGTCGGTGCGCTGGGTGGGGTATGTCGCCGGGTGCGTCTCGCTTCTTCGCGCCGAGGGGCTGACCCCGAGAGGGGCGGGGGCGCGGTTCTTTCTGCGCTCGGAAGTGCCGCTCGGAGCGGGCGTGTCGTCGTCGGCGTCGGTCGAAGTGGCTTCGATGCGGGCGGTCTGCGCGGCCTTCGGCGTGGAAATGTCCGGATTAGATCTGGCGCGCTTGTGCCAACGCGTCGAGAATGATGTCATGGACGCCCCATGCGGCGTCATGGATCAGGTGACCAGTGTTCTGGGGGAAGCGGGGAAACTGCTACTTCTTTTGTGTCAACCACACGCGGTGCAGGGGACTGTCGCGTTCCCGCAAGAATGGACCGTATTCGGTCTTGATTCCGGCGTCAAGCACAGCGTCGGCGGTACCGGCTATATCGGGGTCCGTGTCGCCGCGTTCATGGGCTACAAGATCCTGTCGGATCGCGCAAAATCCGGCTTCGGCGGCTACCTGTGTAATGTATCGCCGGACGAATACACCCGCCTGACCGCGAACGATCCGCTCCCCGAAATGCTTTCCGGTACCGACTTCTTGCGGGCGCACCAAGGCATTTTTGATACCGTGACGACCGTCGAACCGGGCGTCGTTTATCCCGTACGAGCCGCGACTGAGCACCCCATCTACGAGAATCAGCGGGTCCACCAGTTCGTCGCGCGCCTGCGGGACGGTTCCGACGCGGCATTCGCGGAAGCGGGGGAGCTGATGGTCGCCGCGCACCGCTCCTATTCGCGGTGCGGGATCGGAACGCCGGAGACGGATTTGCTGGTCGATCTTGCGCAACGGGAGGGAAGCACGGTCGCCGGGGCGAAGATTACCGGCGGTGGTTCTGGCGGTACGGTTTGTGTACTGGTAAAAAAATCGGACGAGGAACGCGTTACCGCATCAATACACGCGTCCTATACGGCAAAAACAGGTATCGCACCGCGGTTGATTCGAGGGACGTCGCCCGGGGCGACCGCGACGCCGGTCCGCGTTGCGGGATGGAAATGAAGCCGCGGATGGGCGCAACAGAGCCGCCCTTTACGTATAGATACGTATAGAACAATGAAAACAAAATGATTGTAGAAATCCGCGACGAAGTGGCGACACTCCGAGGGGGACTGACGAAAAATCAGGAGGAAGCGCTTGTCTTCGCGCTGATGATGGGGCTTCGATACCGTCCGTCGGGCATGGTTTTGGACCTCGGTGATCTGACGCAGGTAACGCTGGAGGGTGCGCAAACAGTGCGGAAGGTGGCGTCGCGGATCACCCAACGCGTTCCCGGGGCGCGATTGATCCTGGCAAACGCTTCTCCGGGTGCGACACGTACCTTACGCCTGAGCGGCATCCCCGATACCTCCCTTGCCGTCGTTCCCGGCCTCGACGAGGCGCGGGCAAGCTTGAAGAGCACTGTGCCCGTCGAGGAACGGGACCGAAACCGTGCTCGTCTCGAAGCGGACAGCCGTCACCCGGTAGTGATCGCGGGTTTGCTCGGTTCGGACGCCGACGCGCACGCCGTCGCGGTCGCCTGTCGTCTCGCGGGAACGATCCCCTCCGACACGGAATCGGGTGAGCCGGTGGCACGCCTGCATCTCGCCCAGGTGTTGATCGTGCCGCGAGACCGCTCCCTGCTCGCCCCGCTGGATGCCGAGGAGGCCGCGGTGAAGCGCTTGACGCAATTCGCGTTCGCCGTGGAAGATGGGGGATGTGTCGCGAGTGTGATAACACAGATCGAACGTACGCGAGACGGCGGCGTTTGTTTGACCGACCTGGCGAGCGAACTGCGGGCGGCGTTTTTAGTGATCGCTTTGGGTACAAATGCTTCGAGTGAGGATGTCAACATGGCGCGATATGTCGTGGAACGTGCCCCCTGCGAAGTGATCGTAAATCGAGTCTTGTTGTCCGATTTACACGGGGGCGATGAAGCCATAACATCAGATAAGGAACAAAAACATGACCATTGACTGGGCAAACCCGGCGGAACTGGGGACCGCGATCGCGGTCGGTGCCGGGGTTTTAACGGGCGGATTATTCCTGTTTCGTCGGGTGTTCGCGACAGATAAGATCAAGCGCGATCCGA
>JACMMA010000575.1 GCA_014379275.1 Armatimonadota bacterium
GACGGCTCGCCGCCGCCCCCCGCTTTTCGGCGTTGCTATCGAGCGCACCGCAAGCCGACGCACTGACCGACCCGGATGAATGGCGCGGCTTCGACGAAACGATGTTTCTGCCGTTCGACGCCGACGAAGTCGCGGGGCTGACGTTGCCCGACGTTCTGACCGTTCCCCCGATGTGGGTATTCGTGTCGGCGGCAGACGGAGATGAGCTTGCCGGAGCGATCTCCACCGCCGTGTTCGCCGGATTGCGCGGAATCGTCGTGCCACCGGCAGACGTTCCCGCCGCGAAGGAGCGGATCGCACAGGAAGTCTGACCCCGTCAGCGTTTCAATAGCGGGGCGAGGTCGAACTCATAAACGGCGCGTTCCTTGCGCTGGATTTGGAACAGGCGGCGATGCGCCGGGTCGATCGCCAGTCCCTGCCCTTCGGCGGGCGACTTCACGATCCGTTGCAATTCCAGCACGCTTCCCGAGCGGGGCAGACGGAATAGGTAAAACTCCGGCGCGTGGTGGCTGGTAACATACAGGACGTTATCCGGTCCCCAGATACCCCCCGACGCCGTCATGCCGTCCCAGCGCGCGACGACGTCCCCCGGGAACGAATAGCCGCCGCGTTTGCGCCAGTCGCGGTCGTAGCGCACGAGGCTGGTCATGGTGTTGGGTTTGCCCGGTTCCCCGCCCTTCCCGTTGTAGTGCCCGAAGCAGACCCACCAGGAATCGTCGTGCCAGTCCACCCAGACGAGCGAGCCGGCATCGAGACCGAAACTCTGAGTTCCGATGTGTCGGAGCGTCCGCGCGTCGAAGATTTCCACCGAACTGACCATCGGGGTATCGGGGAAATTGGAGTGCGAACAGTACAACTTCCCCCCCATCGCCATCCCGCCGTCCATATGGATCAGCGGCACCTGCGGCGTGCTACGAAACACCCCGACTTTGCGCCCCGTATTGCGCTCGTACTTGCCGATGGCATCGTTATCTATGGCGTAGAAAAAGTCCCGATCCACGGCGACGCCCTGGATCGCCTCTTCCGCCTTGAATTTCGCCACGAGCGGCAACTCCGGTGCGATGTCGGGACCCAAAAGAAAACCCATTCTGCCTCCCTTTACGGATAAACCACTTCCTGGATTTGCGGATTCCACAGGTCTTTTTGCCCGGAGCCACACGCGAAGTTGTTTAGATTCGGCACACAGACTTTATTCCAGACTTCCGGGTTTATCTGCGCGAATTTTGCGTCAATCGCCTTCGTCCAGGTCGCGCCGGGTTTCATCGTTTTGACATGTCCGTCCGCGAACAGAAAGTTAGACATGGTTTTGCTCGAATGCAGTCCGACCGGGAAACCGATGGTGAACGGGATTCGACTCGATGTTCCCATCGTGCGGCGGTGAAGCGGTGCCCCGTTGCGGTTCGTCCCGCCCGCGTTGGCGGCGTCGACCCGTTGCGTCCCTTCGTAAAGAAGGATCATGCTACTCGGCTCCGGGATAGTGGCGGTGGAAATGCCGGTGGCGAAACTATCCGGCTGTCTCGGCGTCGGGCTGGTCACGTTCGTTTCAAATGTCCCCGGATGGCTGGCGCGGGCGTAGTCGTTCATGATGAACGAACGCTGTTTGTCGAGTCCGGCAATGGGCAAACCCGTGTTGGTCCCGGTGAAGTCTTCGGCAGACGGACACGAAAACATGTTGGTTCTCGCGGACAACTTGTCGCCGGATTTCACATACGGGAAGATGCCGCTGATGGAATCGTCCGGGTTGGATTGAATCCAACCGGTCGCAGAGCTGGCACCGGAACTGATGAGTTGGGTGCCGCCGCCGGGGCCGGGGAACAGGTCGTCATAGTCCGTGGCGTACATCATGAAC
>JACMMA010000576.1 GCA_014379275.1 Armatimonadota bacterium
CAACCGGTCCGTGGACATACCCGGCTTGCGACCGGGGAAGCATTTCGTGATCGCGGCGAAGTAGATGCGGGTGCCGAAATCGGCTTCCGCGAAGCCCGCTCGCACGAACCAGGAGCGCAGTTTGCGCCCCGCCGGACCGAGATACATCCCGCCCGTCTCGTGGTCGGTGCGCGACGGTGCCTGCCCGACGATAAACACTTGCGTATCCGCCGTGCCCCGGGTAAGCGGTCGCGCTTCTGCGATGTAGCCCGCCTCCTCGCACTTTCGACAGGCACGAATCTCTTCCTGTAAAACCGGTAGGGTGCGCACGACCGGAAGAGCGAATGCCATACCGTGCTACGAAACCTGCTTCAGTGTATCAAGATTGACCACGTCGCCGTTTTTTGTGGTGAAGCGGAGCGTCGCTGAGGCACCCGTCGCTTGGTCTTGCGCGACTCCGGTAATCGGATAACCCGTTGCGTCGTATGTTTTCTCGACACCGTCTCGCTCGATAACCAGCCGATCATCGGCGGCGAAATAGGCGTATCGTATTCCGTTCTGTGAACCGGCGGCACTCGGGGAATGCACGGATTTCGACGGCTGCGCAGGTCGCTCTGGAGTCCCCTCCGTCGTTTTATCCGGTGCTTCGGACCGAGCCAGTTCTGCCAGCTCGGTGCAAAGCGCGTCCACTTTCGCTTTTAGTGCGCTGTCACCCATTCGACCGACCATCACCATTCCGGCGGACCATTGCCCCATCCCGCCTAACGCCTCATCCGAAAACTGTACCTGTTTCCCTGCTGTGTGTCGCAGCTTGGTCAGTAACTCTTCCACGAGGTCGCGGCTGATTCCATATTTTTCGGCTATCTCCTGGGTATCCATATTAATTGTTCCTTATGTAGAGACTGTTCATCGGTCGGCGCGGTGGCGGCAAACCCCTGATCGCCTACGGATTTCTCATCTTCCGACAGAGTACCTGATACTGCGTCCCGAGCGGTAGCCCCGACAACTTCGCCTCCAACGGGCGCAAGAACTTCAGCAACCGGGGGAAAATGAACCGGAAGTCGGTGCGGACGACCTCGAACCCGCCGTGGTCCCGCAGCATCGCGTGCGCGGTGCGCGGCGTGAGCGGGATCGCGTCGGCGTCGAACGGACAGCGGCTCATTACATACCGCGTCGCGGGAGACAGCCAGTTGTTTTCCCAGAGGGCGAACCAGCCGCCAGGCTTGAGGGAACGGAATACATAGTCCATTGCCGCCTGGCGCTCGGTGAGCGGTATATGGTGGAACACGCCGTTCGTGAAAACGCCGTCCATCTCGCCGGCGGGTTGGTAGTCCGCCAGGGAATAATACGCCGCCCGCGCGTCGGCATGATCGCGTCCCGCGACCCGGATCGAGGCGGGTGAAATGTCCACGCCGACGACGCGGTCCGCGCCCATGTCGGATATCAGAAACGGTGTCGCTGATCCGGTCCCGCAACCGTAGTCGAGAACCGCGAGCGGTGCGTCGGGTCTGATGTGTTTACCGACATACTGCGCCGTCCACTCGATACGCCCTTTGGCGAAAAAATTCTTGTCCTCCCCGGAAACAGAGATACCTTTAGCGAGTGCGGAGTCATACTCCTCGGCGTAGCGGTCAAATTCAGCGGTGTTCGTGGTGTCGGTCATATTGTATTCTACTGCTTCCGGCGCAGCCCCAGAACGCTCAAAAAGAACGAGGACAGAATCGTTTGCGAGCCGAGGAGTACGGCGAACACGGACGGGATGACGATCCGGAGTAGGTCCCGCGGCTCCTGCGGTCCGAACCGCGCCTGGCTCCAGGAAGTAAATGCCCAGGCGGAACCGCCGATCCCGATAAACAGTATCCCTACGCCGGCAAGTAGCCCCGTTTCCAGTGTCACATATTTGAATACGCGGTTCAGCCGTCCGTCCTCGGGGAGCAATCCTTCCGTGATCGCGAAGACTTTGGTGAAAAGCGCGAACGTGATGCTCTGATATCCGAGTGCGACCGCTATCGCCGCGTACAACAGCGTGTGCACGTCCAGCGTCACCCCGCCGATGCGGAGCGGGCCGGGGAGCAGGGCGAGACCCAGCGCGAGTCCTCCCAGCATGAGAGCAATGCCGGGGTACAGGAAAAGCCAGCGCGGGCTGTACATCAACAGAAAACGCAGGTGCCGCCAGCCGTCGCGCCACGAACGCAGGTGCGGCGGACGTGACCGTCCGTCCGGCGCGAGCGTGGTCGGTACCTCGGCGATGCGCATCCCGAACAGTGTGGCTTTGACGACCATCTCCGACGCGAACTCCATGCCCGTCGTGCGCAGATCCATGCGTTTTGCCGCTGTTTTGCTAAAGCCGCGCAGTCCGCAATGGAAGTCGCCGCATGGGGAGGGGAAAAGGACTCTGCCGATAGTCGTTAGCACCGGATTGCCGAGGTAACGGTGCAAGGGCGGCATCGCCCCCGGCGCGATGCCGCCTCGGAACCGGTTGCCCATGACCAGGTCGTAGTCTTCGCGCAGCTTCTCCACGAACGGGAGGAGGTTCGTAAAGTCGTACGAATCGTCGGCGTCGCCCATGATTATGTAGCGACCACGCGCGTCCGCGATGCCACCGAGCAGTGCCGCGCCGTACCCTTTCTCCGCAACGGGCACGACCCGCGCCCCGGCACGTTCCGCGATCTCCTGCGAACCGTCAGTAGAACCATTGTCGGCGATCAGCACTTCGCCCGCGATGCCGTGCGATTCGAGAAAGCCGCGCGCCTTACGGATGCACACATCGAGCGTTTCGGCTTCATTCAAACAAGGCATGAGAACGGTGACTTCCAAGATTTCTGGCGGAGCGGGAGTCAACGGTTTTAATACCCCAGTTTCCGCAGGTACTCGCGGCTGATGCGCAGGCTTTCCCGGGGTGTCGCTTTCGTCGTGACATCGGTTTCCACGAGAAGCCACCCGTGGTAATTGGCGTTTTGTAGCGTCGCCAGGATGCGCGGGAAATCAACAAATCCTTCGCCGAGTTCCGCGAACAGGCCGTTCTGCGCGAACGTGCCGTACTTCCAGCTTTCGGCGACGCCCTTCGCCCGTACGCCGGGATGGATGTCCTTCAGATGGATCGCGGCGATGCGCGGCGCGTACCGCTCGACGAACACGGGAACATCCGCGCCCGCCCAGGCGAGATGACCGGTGTCCAGGCCGATAAAAAGTGTATCCGGGTCGGTCATGGCGAGTACGTTCTCGAACTCGGTTTCGGATTCGATGACAGTGCCGACATGGTTATGCAGACACGCACGGACATTTCCGGTTGCCAGCATCGCAGATCCGACCGCGTTCAACGTCTCGGCGAGGTGTTTTAGTTCGTCGGTGTTCAAGCCGTCGGCGGATGTGATTCGCCCGGCGAGTTCGGGGCGCGTCTTGCCCGACTTCGTGTGGTAACCCCAACCGTCCGCGTCGATCAAGCATTCCGATACGGAAACCCCGGCGGCGAACGCGGCGAATCGCTTCGCTTTCTCGACCAACGGGGCGCGGTTCGCGGATTTCCACGGTTCGCCGCCCGCCAGATACGCGGGCGCCGGTTTGAGACCGAACCCGGCAAGTTTCGCGGTCACGGCGTCCGGCGACTCCCCGGAGTAGGGACCGACGGGGACCCCGACATACCCGGCGTCGGCGATATCGGTATAAATGCGCTCCGCCGTATAAGTTTCCGGGTCGCGCTTCTTGAACGCGTCATATTGTAGCGGCACGACGCCGACGGGGTTGGTGGTGTTCATTCGTTGTCCTCGATAAGCCGCGAAAGACCGGCTTCCAATTCCTCAATAGTCGGTAGACTACCGCGCAACGCTTCCGGCAAGGCTTCGCCCAGGCGGTATTCCGAAACGCCGATAGGGCGCGTCGTATCGCGGAGTGTGTATTCTACCAGAACGCGGTTCTTGCCCCGGCACAGGATAATGCCGACCGTTGCGGCGTCGCCCGTCTTGCGAAGCAGGTCGTCCGCCGCCGCGAGGTAAAACTGCATCTCCCCGGCGTACTCCGGTTTGAAGTCGCCCATTTTCAACGCGTGCTTCCCCGATACGCGTCTTCAGCGTTTCGAGCAGGGCGGGGTACCCGAGCGGGATGGATTCGGTTAAATCACTCATAAGCCGGTTAGCAAGGACATTTCTTCCACTAGTTGCGCTTGATTCGAGGCGTCGGATTCGCGCGGCATCCGCAGTTCGTAGCGGTCGTCGGCGTTCGCGGCGGTTTTATAACGGACCGCGAGCGTTCCCCGATGGGTCGGGAACATCTTCGTCGGTACGGGATCACTGCTTTCGTAACTCGCCACGATTGCCAGAATGCCGTGTTGACGCCCGGCGGTCATATAGGTCAGCGCGTTCGTATTGTCTGCGAGACCGTAGCCGATGAGCACATCGGGCTTTTGCGCCAGCAGACGGTCGGAGCGTTTGGCGAACAGATCATCCAGAACAATCACGTCGTCGCCGGAGACTTCGTTGCG
>JACMMA010000577.1 GCA_014379275.1 Armatimonadota bacterium
GAGTGGCACGGACTCCGTCTGTCCGCCAGTTGCGGTCGCGGCTAAGTGCAAGCCGACATAGTTCCCTTTCGGCAACGCGATCGTTTGCTTCGCGGACGCCACCGCGTTTTTTGCGCCATCCTGTGAAGAACCGTACCGGAATGCGATCCGGCGTGCCGAGGGCGAAAAGTCGGCGTAGTAGCCGCTGGGATACGCGGGCGCGGGCAGCGACTTCGGCTTCTTAACGTTCTCCGCTTTCGCCTTCGGTGGTTCGGGCGGCGCACTCAGTCCGAAACGATCTGGCGGGAATGACTCCGCGGGGAAGGTACTCCCTCGTTCGTCCAGGTCGCCGTCGGCGGGTTTGTTTTCCGATGCGATCCCGTCCACGTTGAACACTTTTGACAGGTCAACGAAGTCCAGACGCCCCCCCGTAACACGAAGGAAGATCGGCGATATGTCCCCGATGCGCGAGACGGGTCGCGTGGACAAGTAATCATCCGGGAGCCGCGCGATGTCCGGCACCAGGATATACGCTCCGTCTGTTTCGGGGGAGCGAACCGACAGTTTTACGGTGATCTCTTCGCCGGGGGCGACATCTTTCGGGAGCGGCGTGGTCACGGTCGGCTTCCAACGCGCTTCCACGCCATCACTGTAGTACCAGTGCGAACCGACCACATACTCCGCCTTTTTCCACGTTTGCGTCCCCCGGTTGACGACGGGCACCTCGATCGTAAATGTCGAGTCCGCCGCGACGGAGTCGGGCACCTTATCGGGCAGCGGGAAACGCACTTCCTCGTCGCCCGCATAGACAGCTACCTGCTCAAAAAGCTCGCCCGGAACGGTGTCTGTCGAATCCGTACGGGTTAGTAGCCAGCGAAGCTTGTAGCCCCCCCCGGGCATCCCCCGCCCTTCCGGTAGCTCCGGGAAGGATGGCATCACGGGTAGTCCGGTCGGATCGTTGAGTAGCAGATTTGCCAGTACCGGAACTGCTACACCCGAGGGGAGCACCTGTGAAACCGGCGAGGAGCCGGTAGCGACCACGTTTTTGCCGTCCATCGAGACCAGTTGCCAGGTGAGTGCGGCAGAGCCGTTCGGCAGGTCTTCGGGTCCCATGTAACGTACCCGGACCGTCAGCGGATAAGACGCCCCCGCTTGCAGCAATGCGGGCGTTGTCGTCCCTTCGAAAATGGTGTACTGACGCTCGTCGGCGTAGAGCGACACCGGGACCACCAGCGGTGCAACTCCGGTTTCGGAAAGATACTGCCCCTCACCCAGCAGATCGGTGCCGTCTTTGAGTTTGATGAAATCGATCTCCAGCGAATAGTCACCGGGTGGCAACGGGGCCAGTTTGCCGGAGCCGTCCAGCAACAGTGAGGTCAACCCGAGGAGATATGATTTCGTCTGCGTCGGCAAAAACGGCTCCGACAGGCGGTTGCGTAGCGGTGCCTCGGCGACGACTTTATCTCCCTGCTTCCAGCGATACGAAAGCGCGTATCCGTCTTCCGGTCGGAGCGCGATCCCGCCGCCATTTTGTATGGAGACGGTGACCGGCGCGGTCTGTCCCACGCGCAAGCGGCGCGGGACGTCGCTGCCGCGCCAGCGCAGATCGATCCCCTCCAGGTTGCCGATCTGCACGGTGTAGATGCGGGTCAGATCCAGGAACTGTGTCCCGTATTGGCGGGACGCCACCAGTTCGGTGCCGCGAGCGAAGTCGTTCCACGAGTCAAGAATGTACCACTTCGGTTTTGCGGCGAGGGCGGCTTCCCACGCGGCTTTGTAGGTTTCGCCTTCTTTGCGTGGTGTCAATTTTTCGCCCGTTTCGATTCCGGCTTGCACGACATAGGTGGGGAAGATACCCGAAGTCGCCGCCCCACCGACAGAAAAAGGGACGCCACCCGCGACCAGACCCGGTGATTTCGCGGCATCAAATCCGCTCCCACCGACGAACAGGAGTGTCGCGCCACCGGACGAATCTCCGAACTCCGCCGCGAAGGCTTTGCGTAGTGCGTCGGTCCAACCGGCACCCTCCGTGCCGGTCAAACCCGCGCCGGAAAAGAACACGGGGTACACCGGCACCCCCCCCGCGGCGATGGGGAGCGTGACACGCGATCGGAACTGCGGGGGAACGACGGCGAAGAAACGACGAATCGCCCCATACAGTCGTCCCTGCCCGTCCGGAGTGGAAACGTCGAGCGGGGTTCCGTCGGCGGTGATTTGCGACGTGTTCAGTTCGAGCGAGACTTTCGGGGTCGGTAGCCCGTCCTGCGTCATTTCCCGCAACGCTTCCGCGAGAACGTACAACGATTTACCGTCGGCGTTGCCGAAGGGCGCGGCGGGTCCGCCGAGCGATAGAAGGGCGGAATCGACGCCGCTACGCCGCATTTCGTAAAGCAGTCCCCGGTGCCACGACGCACGGTCCGCCGAGAACCACGGCCCGGTCCCGGTCAACGGTTCATCGGCGAGCAGAAACCGCCCGGTGCGACCGTCGAAAGTACCCCGGAACGGCGTTATTTTGCGCCCGTCGCCCTGGGAATCAACCACGTACCGGGCGAAGACGAGCGGTTCTAAGCCCTTGAGGCTATCCGCCGTCAACGTTAACACGGGCGGCGTGTTGTCGACCGGGACGACAACCACCGGTTTCGGAGCTTCCTTCGGGGCCGCCGTGGGTGCGGTAGTAACCGGCGAGACGAAGGTGACTTTGCCAATACTCGGCCATTCACCCGCAACTTTCAACACCCCGTCGATCAGCGGCGCGACGGACTGGTTGCCTTTCTTCGGAACCGGCGGCGCGAAGACGCCTTCTGATGGCACATCGGCGGATTCGGACCCGGCGAGCACGAGGGGTAGCCACTTCGATGGCACGGAGATGTCCGTTTCCGTGGTGACGTTCGGCGAAAGCGACGAGAACGATTTCCCGCTACGGTCGCGCACGACCATATTTATCGAGAACGGAATCCCCGCCTTGATCCCGCCATCGGCGACACCCAATTCTCTCCACGGGATCGCCAGCTCAACGATATATCCCCGGTCGGTGTCGTCGGAACGGTTCAGGGTGCCCAGAATCGTTGAGCCGTATTTGATCGAGTAAATAGGCTTTTGTGCGAACCCTTTCGTTCCGGCGTCACCCTCGAGGAAAGTAAATCCCCCCGCTGCCGAAACCAGCATCGCGTGCGTGTTCGCGTCCGGGGCATCCCCTCTCGCCGTTCCGGCATGCACATACACCGCGACACTATCATCTTTTTGCGGGTCGGAGAGTGGAAGCGTGTTGGTGCCGAGAACATCGGGATCGTCCACGCTGAACACGACATAAAGATAGCGGTCATCCCAGGTCGCCTGCCCCCGCACGGCACCGGTCGCGACAGCGACGGGTTTAGCGATGGGAGACGGCTCCTGTGCTAGAGCAGGGTTATTTAACATGGGGAGCGCCGCGGACACAGCAAAAGTCGCGGCGCAAGAGGAAAACACCCCAACGGTAGTTGCGGCGTAAAATGTTCGGTTCATACAGAATGTGCGACAACGCGAATACGGTGAAAGTTCCGCGCATTGCGTGCTTTAAGAAATCAGCGGGCAGGGGTGGTGTCTGTCACGATCAGTTTTCGGACATCATGCACATAGCGCGACGGCTTGCCATCGGTCAGCACCAGAAGTTCGACCGACCCTCCCGGGAGCGGTTTATCGTCCTGGTCCAGAGCAATATAAACCGTCCGTTTCCCGTATTCCGGGGAAAGTTCGCCGAAACTAAACGCCGCCGTGTATCCATCCGCGCCAACAGCTGTCACCACAAGCGACAGGTTGGGGTTTTTCCGTGCCGGGTCCGATGGTTTGAATTTTGCGGATTGTAGGAGCGACCAGAGCGGAACACACCGCGCCTTGTGTTTCTTGTCCTTCAGTTTATACGACACCTTCTTGATTTCGCGGGCGAATTCGGTTTCTAGTCGTGCAACGCTCCACCCGCCCGGCACGGCTACCGCACCCGCAAGGGTAACACCCGGCGTTGTGAGAACGGATTCCTGTGTCGTAACCGGAATTATTGCGGTCAACACGTAAGTGATCGCGACCGCCGCCGTGAGGTATGAAGGGGAATGCAAAATCGGTACTCCTCAGGGTGTGGTTGCCGAAAAATCAGCGGCTGTCAGGCTCGTGGGTTTCCGCCATTTCGCCGATCCGTCGTAGCGGAGCGTGACGAAACCCTGGCTGTGTCGGAACGGATAGTGAGTATGCGCCGTGTCGGAGGCGACCGGAAATGCAAACCACGGCGTTCCTTTCGGGTGAGCGGCGCGCGTGTCGGCGCACCCGGGGGTGCGGGCGTGCTCCCACACTTGCATCACGGCGGGGTTTACGACTTCCGCGTCGGGTCTGCCCATCGGTCCGTCCGTGACGTAGCTCATCGCGTAGCCCACCTGACCGTCGTACCCGGGACCGTGGAAGATATCGAAATTTCTGAAGTAGGATTGTAACAGCCCTGCCTTCGGACCGGGGTATGCTTCCGGCGGCAGGGCGGGTTCGACCGGTTTGCTCGCGTCGAACGGAGCCCACCACGTTTCGTTCGGTCCCGTGGGAACGAGAGGCATAGCCCCGGAACAAAGCGAATCGTTGCTCGGGCTGGTGTCTGGCACGTCCGGGCAAAGACGATAGCGCGTGTTGACGCTGTCGTAATCGTTCCGATACATCGCAATAGCTAAACCGATCTGGCGCATGTTAGAAGTCGATGAGGCTTGGCGCGCTTTCGCTCGGGCTTGTGCGAAGACGGGAAACAGTATCGCGGCGAGGATCGCGATTATGGCGATAACGACTAACAGTTCGATCAGTGTAAACGCGCCACGATCATGACTGGTAGCAGTGGTCGTTCGCACAAACTTGGCCATAGAAAGTCGTCTCCCGGTATTGCATCGATTACGCAGGTATTTCTTACCACATGGATAAAAATCCTGCCAGAGACCGTAAGGAGATATACTAAGTTTCCTGTGAAAAAAGAAGGCGAGTTACGAAATCAGCTAAAAGCGGTTCGAATCCGTTTGGGAATGAGCCAGCAAGACTTGGCTGCACTTGCCGGGATCGCACGCCAGACAATCGGCGGAATCGAAGCGGGTACCTATGCGCTCTCGCTCACGGTCGCCTTACATCTGGCGAAGGCATTGGGATGTTCCGTGGAAGATCTGTTCTGGCTGGAAGGCGATCTGCCGACGATTGAGGCGACGGTTACCGGGGAGATCAGCCGCCATGATGCGGGGGAGTCGGTACGGGTCTCGCTCGGACAGGTCGGAGGGCATTGGGTTGCCTCGGAATTGGTCGGGGATCAAGCCTTCCGTCGGGAGATGATACCCGCGGATGGGGTCGGTACCTGGAACAGCGAAAAGAACGCGCTGTCTGTTCAGCTTTTAGACACGCCGGATGCGCTGTCGCAAACTGTTCTTTTAGCGGGTTGCGCTCCCGCACTTTCTCTCTGGACCCGGTCGGCGGAACGCTGGTATCCTGGTCTGCGCGTTCACTGGTCCTACGCGAATAGCACCTTGTCCCTGGAACGGCTTGCCCGCAGCGAGGTTCACATCGCGGGGTTACACTTACTCGACGGAAAAACTGGCGAACAGAACATCCCCTTCGTTCGGCATGCGATGCAAGGCGTCCCTGTCGTTCTCGTCAATCTGGGAATTTGGGAGGAGGGTCTACTGGTATCTTCGGGCAATCCGAAACAGATACATGGCCTCAAAGAACTGACAAAAGATGGCGTCGTGCTGGTGAATCGCGAGGAAGGGGCCGGTTCCCGCCTATTATTGGACTCGTCCTTGAGCGAGGAGGGACTCGACCCGCAACAGGTTGCCGGGTACCATAATACCGTGTTCGGGCATCTTGATGTCGCCGAAGCGATCCAATCGGGTCGCGCAGATGTCGGTGTCAGCACCGCGTCGGTTGCGAAGACATACGGCCTATCGTTCGTACCGCTTCGCTCGGTACGTTATGATTTGGCAATGAGAAAGGATTCGCTCGAACTGCCTTCGGTCCAGCAACTTCTGGGGACATTGAATCATCGCTGGGTTCGTTCGCAACTCGCCGTGCTCGGCGGTTATGATGTGACCCGGACGGGCGAACTGATCGAACTGGCCTGATCAATCCCGCGCATCTTCGCCCCGGTACTTAACAGGGATTTTCACTCCATCGGCGCAGTGAAAATCCCTGTTAAGGATTAGTGTGTATTAATGCTCGACAGTTGAATCTCGATATCCTCGCGGTTTTCGATCCGGTCGATCTGTCCGTCATTGATCCACACAACACGGTCACTGACGTCGAGCATGCGGGGGTCGTGTGTCGCGGAGATGATCGTCACGCCTTCCTCTTTGTTCAGCTCGCGTAGCAGCCCGATGATTTCCAAACCTGTTTTCGCGTCCAGGTTCGCCGTCGGTTCGTCGGCGAGGACGATGGAAGGACGGTTCGCCAGGCTGCGCGCGATCGCCACGCGTTGTTGCTGACCACCCGAAAGTTGCGACGGCTTGTTGTGCAACCGGTGCCCGAGTCCGACCCGCTCCAGAATTTCCATCGCGCGTGCCGTCCCCTCTTCGGCGGGCATCCCGGCGAAGATGGTCGGCAGTTGGACGTTTTCCAGAGCGGTCATGGTCGTCAGCAGGTTATACGACTGGAAGATATAGCCGATGTTGTGACAGCGCAGGAACGCCATCTCCGATTCGCCGAGTTGGGCGATGTCGGAGTCGGCGATAAAGATCGAGCCGCCGTTCGGGCGGTCGATGCCCCCGATCATGTTAAAGAACGTACTCTTGCCCGAACCGGACGGTCCCATGATCGAGATATACTCGCCGCGACGGATGTCGAGCGAGATCCCCTTCAAGGCGCGGACGACTTCGTTGCCCATCTTGAACTCTTTGACCACGTCACGCGCCCGAACCACATACTCGGTCCGCACGTCGCCGCCCGTTGTCATCGCCGTTTTCTCCGGCACATCGGTTACTGCTGCTACTGCCATAATTTTCGTTTTTAACCGCCAAGACGCCAAGGACACGGAGACCGGAAAGGTATAAAGATTTTTGGAGCCTTCTCTTCCCTTGGCGAACTTGGCGTCTTGGCGGTTAATTCCCTTTCACTAAACGTCGATTCGGAGGGCGGCGGCGGGCGGGATGCTTGCCGCTTGCCGTGCCGGGATATAGGTCGCGATCGCGGACAACACCGCGCCGACGGGTATACAAAACAGGAACGAGCTTAGTAGGTCACCGCCATCGAGTGCGCCATACCAGACTGTCCCGGCAGGAGCTTCCTTCGGCACACCGGCGATTAGTTTCACCAGCACGATTGCCCCGGTACCGACGACCCAGCCCAAAGCGGAGGCGAGTAAACCCATCAGCACCGACTCGATCATAAAGATTCGCACCACGAACGCATCCAATGCGCCGAGGCACTTCATGGTACCGATCTCACGAAACCGCTCCGACACGCTCATCAGCATCGCGTTCGTGATCCCGACCGCACAAACCAGAAGCGATAGCCCGATCAGCCAGTTCGAGCGGGCGTTCTCGGCAGCGTCTACCTGCCCGGCAATGGATTTTGAGATCAGGACCGACGCCAGGAACGCGATCCCGAGCATGACACCGCCCGCGGTGATCATGGAACGCCAGAAGCGGATCCGGATGCTACCGAGCGCAAACTCGATAGATTTTTTCCACGGGAGTTGCGGCTGGGAATAAACCTTATCTTTGCGTCCCGCAGGCCCGCCGGGGCTGTTTTTAACTGTTGCTACACTCATAGTTTTCGTTTTCGTTTAAGCCGCGCGTTTGCGGGTTCCTTTAGCGGCTATAGTCGATTTTGCTGCTGTCGCGGACCGGAGCGCGATCAGCCGTCGTTCCGCGAGCATTTTCAGGTATGCCGTGACCGAAACCTCTGCTTGCCGCTTGTTCAACCGATACGACGCGCCAATGGCTTTCGCAATCGCTTCCACGTTCGACGAACCGGTACACATCTCCCACACATCGGAGCCGATCTCGTCCAACTCCACTTTCTTAAAGTCGGGGACTTGTAGCCACTTCGCCACGAAGTCCGCCCATTTGCCACGCAGTCGAGGGATTTTCAAAAGCGCGACCACTACGTCGTCCGACTTGCGCGGTTCCCGCGCCCACTCGATCTTCGGATGACGTACCGGGCGCACGGCAAGCATCTGCTCGCGTGTGATCTTCGGCTTCGCGGTAATCTTATCCTTTAACGCTTGTAACATCGTATTTTTTAACCGCCAAAACGCCGAGTTCGCCAAGGTAAGAGAAGAGTCTTTACACCCTTTCCGGTCTCCACGTCCCTGGCGTCCTGGTGGTTCAATCTCCGAATCCGGTTTGCGCGGCGACAACGGGAACTGGGTCGGGTTCGCTTTTCGGTCGCCGCGATTGGACTAGATAAATCTTGTTCGCCGCCTCGTCTTCCCAGGCGAGTCCTGAGAA
>JACMMA010000081.1 GCA_014379275.1 Armatimonadota bacterium
CCAAAAAGACAATCACGCTCGTGGCCGAACCGTTCGCCCCGCTCACCACCGCCGACCGGGACACACTCGCGGACGAGGGCGGGCGGCTGTTGCGCTTTCTCGAGCCCGGCGCGGTCACATTCGCGGTGCGTTTTGCGTAAATGACGGTAAACCATGGACGATTTCTACCGCGTCCCTCTTTCCACCGGTGAGGCGACTGCCGCGATCGCCGCGCTACGCGTCGTGTGCGCTCTGTTGCAGCGCGAGGGGATCGTCTCCGACATCGCGCCCGAAATTCTGGAATCCGCCGCCGCGCGCATCGAGGCGGAGATACCGGAGTTCCTGGGGCCGTCCGCGGAAAAGTTACGCACCCTTTTAGCCGAAACGCTCGTTCACGCCAACTTTCCCGAGTCCGGATCCGACGAATCGAATGAGCTATCCATGCCTCCCTTCGGGATAGGGCGGACGCGCAGGATCCTGGAACAGGCGCGCCGCTCCTCGGGAATCGTGGAGATCGAATATTATGTCGCCAGTCGGAACCAGTGGTCCACGCGGAGTGTCGAAATAGGTGACGTTTACGAAAGTGAGAATGGTTGGTACTTAGAGGGAGAATGCCAGCTGCGGCGGGATCACCGTATGTTCCGTTTGGAAAACATACGTTCCGCGCGGGTGGTTTTGGGGAAGGTTTCGGCAGAGGATGAATTGCCAGACCCGTTCGATGACGAAGGGAACGCCTGATTCACAGGCACAAACAACGCATGATAAATCTAGTTAGCGCGGCCTTCGCCGCCCGCACCGCAGAATCACCGACGCCGCCGCTTGTCGCGCCGGAAGGGCGCGCCGAGGCGCCGCTGCTGGAGGCGGAATTTTTACGCAAGTTGGAACGTCTCTCGGTCAACGTCGACCGCGCTCCGACGGCACGGATGCAGGGAGAGCGTCGTAGCAACCGGCGCGGCGCGTCGCTGGAATTCGCCGACTACCGCGAATACGCCGCGGGCGATGACCTGCGCTATGTGGACTGGAAAGCGTATGCCCGTCTGGAGCGGCTTTTCGTCAAACTATTCATCGCCGAGGAAGACCTCGGTATCCACCTGCTTCTGGATTCGTCGGAAAGCATGAACTTCGCCGGGCCGAGCGGAAGCGAACCGATGCAAACCAACAAGTTTCACTTCGCGCGCAGAGCGGTCGCCGCACTCGGTTATGTCGGGTTGTTACGCTACGACCGTGTGGGCGTTTCCAGTTTCGCGCAGGGCGGGGTGATGGACCGGGTGAAAATGTCGCGCCGCACCCCGACGCTACGCGGGCGCCGCGCCGTGGCGGAACTATTTGGCTATCTGCAGTCCATCCAACCGGGCGGGCGTACCGATTTTTCCACGGCGTTGCAGGACTACGCGCGCCGCGCCCAGACGCCGGGCGTTTGCGTCGTCGTTTCCGATTTCATGGATCCTCACTGGGAGAAAGGGATCAAGGCGCTTCTGGCACGACGTTTCCAGGTCGTTTTGCTACATGTGCTTTCGCCGGAGGAGACCAACCCGACGCTTTCGGGCGATCTGCGCCTCGTAGACAGCGAGACCGGCGACGTGCGCGAGGTGTCCGTCACGCCGGAGTTGCTCAACCGCTACAAAGTGGCTTTGGATAGTTTCTGCGGGCGTATGGAAACCGTCGCGACCAAGTACGGCATGGAATACCTGCGCACGACCACCGACGCCCCGGTCGAGGAACTACTGCTTACCACGCTCCGCAAATCGGGATTGTTGCGTTAAGATCCCGGCTGGCTACCGCCGCTGAAACCCGAACGGTTTCAGCGGCGGTTGTTTCCCTCGGTAGTCAGCGGCATCGCATAAAGCCCCAGATGGTTCGCGACGTAGCGTTCCTTGCCGGGGAATCGCTGGTCGATCGGACGGTTCAAAACGCGGGAGCGGCGCTTGCCGTCCGCGACCACGAGTGTGGTCGAACCGCCGCCGTCCAGATTGATCGCGTCCCGCACGCCCAGCGAGCGGAAGAACCCGGCAAGTTCGACCAGCGTCATGCCGTCGCTATATCCCGGCTGGCGTCCATCCACGCAAACAAAGTACAGAGTATCGCCGCCGGGAGAAAAACCGACCGCCGTGCGCGGATCCGCGACCGTCTTGTCGTAGGCGCTACCTGTTTGGGCGACTCCGTTTCGTAGCAGTGCGTGCCCCCCGACGGCGTTCCACGGCACGCCGCCTTTCGGCGGGGCAAGCGAGGGGCGGTTGTCCCGGGATAGGTAGAGGGTTTCCAGCCATTTCGCGTCGCGCGTCGCGTATCGTACGCCCTCGCTGACGGCGTCGCCCTCGACGGTAACGGGATCGCGGCGGTGCGGGTAGTGGTCGAACGGGCCGTCCGAATTCCACGGGTAGAAGAAATCCGCGTTGATCGCCACTTGCAGACCGCGCTCGCGGAGGAATTCGCTGGTGGTACGCGCGACGAGCGGTCTGTCGGTGCCGGGGTTATCGGGCGGCGTGACGAGGAAACGAAGCCCCGGGGTGCGGGTGTCGATGACGAGCAGATGAAGCGTGACCGGGCGCGGTTTGCGCCAAACGCGCCGCTCATAACGCACGCCCGGATACAGCGACTCCGTTGTTGCCGGCGGCTGGGCGAAATAACAACGCCAGACGGCAACAACCGTGGTAACAAGGAGCGATAGCACGACGAGGCGGGTGCGGTTTCGTCGTGCCTGGTACGGCTTGCGCACTACTCGGCGGAGGGCCGTTCGAGCGGGATCGGCTCGTCGCCTTCGTCCCCGTCTTCGAACGGGCTGCGGACACGCACCGACGAGGTACGACGCATCTGGACGGCGCGGATATGGCAGTAGGCGACGGACTCTTTCGGTACGACGAGCATTTCGGCGTCGTGGGGACAAAGAATCGCGCCCGCGTTCTCGAACTTGGCCGCGGCAAGCTCTCCGGCGTGGGTGATGGAATCGGCTTCCATGTTTTCCTGCGGTTTCTGGTCGGAGCCTTTAAGATGGTAAACAAGGGCGAAAGTCGGCATTGGCGTGTCCTCTATGAAAAAAGTGGCGGCGGACCGCCCGTACCAGACGATTCGCCGCCGCACCGCCGAACTCCTGCTTGCTACTTTCTCTGCACGGGTTTGTTGGTTTGTTTCTTTGTCCTCCCGGACGGGGCCAACCTTACGTTGGATCGTTGTACCTGCGGTGCTCACTTCTTGTTTGGTGCTTTGTTGTCGGTTGGTTCTTTCCCGCGAATCCGTCGGTTACAGGTTTTCACGGCGTGAAAACCTGTAACCGACGGATTCGCGGGAAAACAGCAAGGGGCTAACTCGGC
>JACMMA010000082.1 GCA_014379275.1 Armatimonadota bacterium
AACCGTTCTCGCGCCGGAAGTGCGGCAGGACTCCCGCGCCGTTTCGTATAAAAAAGGATGCTACATCGGGCAGGAGATCGTCGCCCGGATCGACGCCCGCGGACACACGAACAAAGGTCTGGTCGGCTTTTTCCTCGACCCCGCGCAGTCCGCGCTACCGGAACACGACGCGCCGGTCTTCGCCGACGGCGACCCCAAACCCGTCGGGCGAATCACGTCCGCCGCCCTGTCGCCGACGCTCGGCGTTCCCATCGCGCTCGGCTATCTGCGCAACGAACACGCCGCGCCGGGAACGCAACTCACGGTCGGATCCCCGGACGGCACGGCAGCACAGGTAGCCATGTTGCCGTTCGCAGGGGGTAAGTAATGATGAGTGAATCCTGGGTGCGAATCTTGTTTCTTATTTCCTCCGTCGTGAATCTTTCATGGGCGGCATATTACCTGAATCATTATGCGCGCAGTAAGGACGGATCACGCGCCAGGAACTCCTTCCGCGAACAATTCTACAAGCACGGCTTGATCGGGATGATTTGCGGACTTGAATTCATTCCGAGTGCCGCTTTCAGATTGATCGTAATGATTGTCCTGTTCAATTTCGGCATGTGGCATTTGGTAAGTTATCTGCGCCGCAGATATGCCGGGCGGCGGAATACTGTCATTACACTGGAGCGAGTACCCAATTGATTAGCGTTTTCTCGTTCATATTCTATATCGGTCTGGGTGCGGCGTTCGTCATGCTGGCGAAGCACGGCGTACAACTTTACAAGAACCGGAAGAAGGGGACGCCGCTTCCGGAAGACTGGGGCGCGGCGGTTTGTCTGTACGTCGGGTTCTCGCTGTTTGCGCTGTATCATCTCTTGCCTCGGACTTACCTGGCGAAATACCACGTCTTGCTCGCCTTCGTCGGGATAAACCTGATGCTCGCCGCCGCCGTGTCGCGCTTCCGCTACTTCGGGAAGTATAGCAAGTCGAGGCCGAACCCCAATCTGCACGGTCCGAACAAACCGCTCAGGATTCCGAACCGATGACGATAAAAACGTTCGGCATCGGGTGTGGCACCGCGGCACTGGGATTGCTCGTTTTCCTCGGGTATCGTGTCGCCAATCCATGGGAATCGTTCCCGTTCCGAGGGTACGAAGTCCGTCGCCACCGGCTGACGGAGCGGGTGCAGGTCAAAGTGGGGGACGAATGGCAGCCCGCTTTGAACAACGATCCGTATGCCCCCGCCGTGCCGGAAGCCGACTTGCGCCGCGTCAAACTCACCGATGTCGCGTTCGGACCGCGGGGCTATTTTTGCGGCAAGGCGGTTGTCTCCGGCAACAAACCGGTCACTGGACGGCTGGCGTTTCTGATTAATGTCGCCGATATCAAATCCGGCAAACGGCGCGTGATCGAGTCCGAACGCGCCCTGCGCTGCAACGTATCGTTTCAACCCGGCGCACCGCAAACCTTCGTCGTCCACACGGATATGACGCTCCCGACGATGGAAGAAAAATATCGCGTGGAGTTGGTACCCGTCCGCTAGTTCTGTGTCGTTTTTTTGCCCGCGCAGGGAAAAAAAACGACACAGAACTAGCGAAAGCCTGCCGCCTTGTATGCCTTCGCCGTCATCGGGTGGGACGCGGTCAACTTCCAGATCAATCCGGTGCGCTGATTCTCCAGACAGAGCAGCAGCATCCCGAGGTCTATGCCGATCACGTCCCCGTCGTACCAGTTCTTCGGAACATTGAGCGCGTTCCCGAAACCATACTTGCCCCACGACTTCTCGCGGTAGTTCTTCCAGAGTGACAGCATCGCCTTTTCCGAATCCTCGGGCACGAACAGATAGCCCGCGACAACGCCGGTCGGCGTGATCGTCCCGCCTACTTTGCTGTCCACCGGGTCTTCCGCGCTATAGTCGGTCGGCTGGTCGGACGCGTTCACGCCCCACAGGTTATTCGGGTACAACTCCGGGTGCCGCTTGCCGAACGCCACGTGACCGCGGTGCGAGTTGTAGTAGTGTTCCCACAGTCGTAGCTCTGCGCGTCCTTCATCCCGCGCTGGTTGAAATAACCCGGCGTCATCTGCGCCCAGAAGATCGGCGACGGCATTCCCAGAATATCGAACCCCTCGAACTTACCGGGCTTAACGCCGCGCGCCGTCCAGGACTCGGGCCCGAGCGAGTATTTCGGGGCACTCCGAATTGCAACCGGCGAGCGGCGTCAACAAAACTGCCACGCCACAAAGAGATAGAAATACAAACGGTGTTATAAAACGCCTCATTGCGAACCTTACTCTAGTAAGGCAGGACTCCCCGATCTACGTTAACCGGTAAACGCCCTGAATGAATTGATTATGCGACGGTCAAAACCGGTTGTCAAGGCAACCATGAAAACTTTCCCGCAGGAAATTTAAGGCAGGTCTTGCCGTGCGTGAGGACAGCGGCTATAATGGGAGTTGAAGCGTTCGCGGAGAGTGTAGCTCAGTCGGTTAGAGCGTCGGGTTGTGGTCCCGAAGGTCGCGGGTTCGATCCCCGTCATTCTCCCTTGATGTGCCCAAAGCCTGTCCATTCTGGATGGGCTTTTTTATTCCGTAATTACTTCTGTTCGCCCGTGGCTTAGCCAGTAATCCAATGAAACTGTCGCGTGTCATTGTGTTTATTTTTCTCCTACCAGGAGGCTTATTTTTGAGCTGGTATATTCCCGCACGAAGTTCCTCCGTGAAGATCGTTCCGCCGACACGACCGCCGATACCGGCGAAGAACGGTTTCCCCGTTTTGAAAGCCGTATCGGGGCGTGTCGTGCGGGGTAACGACATCGCGGACGCCGGGTCGAGGAAACCGTCCCGCGAATGGACGCTCACCGAGAAGAAAGAACTGGTCTCGGCGAACCGCGATGTGATCCGCGATGCGCAGGCAGCCGTGCGCCTGCCGTATTACGAAGCCAATACGGATACGTCCATCAATTACGACCCGGCGTACTACAAACGGTTACGATCTCTGGTAACCACGCTAACGCTGGCAGCCGATGTCGCCTGGGAGGCGGGCAAGCAGGCGGAATCGGTCGGTTACTACCTGGACGCGGTAACGTTGAGCCGGCATATCCTTAGCCGTGTGGGACTGCTCGGACACATATATGGCTTGTCCTGCGAAGGGATCGCGCAGAATCACCTTTGGCGTCGCCTCCCCGAAATGAACGCGGACATCATGGCGCATTGTCTGACGCGCCTGAACGCGCTGAGCGCGGAACGCGTGCCGTTTTATGTCGCCCTGGAAGAAGAAAAATACAGCATACAACGCAAGGCATTGGAAGTGATGGAGCAGCCGGAAAAAGTCCGCGCGAACGGGGCGCGGAACGCAATAACGTCGTACGCGAACGTAGTCCCCCGCACGTACGTCCTGGACACGATGGGAGGCTACATGGACAAACTGATCGCACAGACGAAGCGACCCTATATCAAGCGCGGTGGCGGGATCGCTGTCCCCGAAGAAAGATACACACGGATGTTCGCTCCCGAAGGCGCGACGGGGCGATGGATCGCTACCGTGGCGGAGATGGATGACGCCCTGGTGCGAACGGTGCTGGCACTGCGGATTTACAAGGCGCGAAAGGGCAAGTTTCCCGCGAGCTTATCCGAATTGGTCGGCGCGAGGCTTTTACCAGCCATCCCGAACGATCCGTTCGCCCTGCCCGGAACACCGCTCCGTTATAAATTGCTCCGCGCCGACCGATACCTTCTATACAGCATCGGGTCCGACGGCTCGGACGACGGCGGCAAGCGGATCGAACGAAAAAGTACACACCGTCAAGGGTCGAAAGAAACTTACGAGGGGGCCAGGGGGGACATGCTCCCCCGATGGGATATGTTCTGACCCACAACGGTAAGCCCGATCCTTTGCGGATGCCCTCCGGCGGGGTTAGTCTGTCGGTCCGTCTTCTTCCCTGGTCAACGTCACCTCGCCGCCCGGAGACACCGCGAAGTCGTACAAATGGCGCCGGATACACCCCGATGGGCAGTCGCCTGAGCCACGACTGAAAACATAGCGCCGCGAACCGTCGCCGGAACGGGTGATGTCGCTCCCATCGCCGGACGTAAAGTCTGCGCTCGCAGCCGTGATGTTCCCGCTCGCCGCCTTGAGACGTTCCGCGAGCTTCACCATGTTGAGCGACTGCCCGAAACGAACCGTGAAATAGGCGGGCATGGTTTCGACAGGACTGCCCAGCGGCTTGATCTCCTCCGGGGCGAACTCGCGCGAAAGGGCGTCGAGAGCTTCCTCGCCGGTGACCGGTTCGCCTTTGTTCCAGTTCGCTTCCAGTGCCGTTCCCGCTCGCACCGCGACGACCACGGTTCGCAGGTCATACTCGGGTCGGGCGGCGATGTCATTTACCTGGGGGAACGCCTTGCGGATCGCCGACAACTCGGTGTCGAA
>JACMMA010000578.1 GCA_014379275.1 Armatimonadota bacterium
GCCGACGAGTTTGACGCCGAGATCGAACGCTTGCGTCTTGTCTGCTTTTGGTGTGATTTTGGATAGGAACCCGAGGAAAGGTATCTTCTCCCCCACTTTGTTTGCCATAGCCGCCATGCCCAGAGTTTTGTCGGTTGCGTCGACGGTCTGGTAGATCCACAACGCACGTTGATACCCCTCCGAAGGGCTGTTGTACAATTCCAGGGCGCGCTGCTTGACCTGTGCGAGTATGTCGGGGTCGGTTTCCCCCGTCACCGCGGCGACTGTGTTGTCCCATCCAACGACATTCTGCCACTGTCCCGGCGCCACGTAGTCGAGCGCCTTCAGAGCGCGGACGGTGAAGCCGTCCGCTGGTAGTGCGTTCACCGCTTGATCGATTGCTGTTGCCATGATTTTATCCCCCTGCCAGACGCTTTAGAGCGTCCAGGTTAAATTTTTGAATCCATCCCTCACGGCCCGCCGCATCGAGGGCGGGAGATTGAGAGCGAACTTGTACTTGAAAGCGGTCGCCGACCAGAATCGCGGTCCCTTGATTCCCGACAGAAGCGGATGGGTAGCCGTAGATCTGACTACTCGCTGCGGAAAACTTCGCTTTCGCCTCCGGGTTTGTTAATGTGTCCGAGATGGACAGAGTGGCCAGCTTTTTGCCATCCTGAACGACCTCCGCCTGTGCGAAGCCTTTCTTCTCCTGTGTGTAGGTGACCTTGTATCCGCCCCCCGCCGGTGGAAAGATCTTATTGAGAGCGGAACCTTCCACGGCTTTGGTCGGATTCGCGGGTTTGATATCGCCGACTGGGCGTGGTTTCGGCGCGTTGGAAACGGGGGGCTGGGTCTGGTAGTCCGGTTTATTCTCGTTGCAACCGGTGAGCATTGTCAACGTGAGACAAAGAGCGACCGCCCCGAGGAGAGATGCGGACAAAGGAGTTTTCATAGTAAATTAAACCTCACTAAAAGTGTACCTGGGGGTGGCATATTTACCGGTAACGAACAGTCGTGAAAAAAGCCATCATTTAGAAGGGGCAAAGTATCCCGCCCCTTGCTTTTCGTTCTTTAGAAAGGATCCTGGCAAGTCATGGTTATTTTTCTCGTGCTTACGGCGGTGTTAGCCGCGATGGCTGTGGTCTATTTTGCATTCGAGGCGTCGCGCGTCGGTCACATCGCTCAGATGTTAGAAGGAGAAAACGCCGACCTTCGTGGGCGGATCGCGAATCTAGTGGTCGAAGTTCGTCGGCTACGGGAGTCCTCCGGATTACCGTTCGAAACCTTCGCGCAGTCGTCAGCGGATGAACTGATGCCGCTTCGCCGAGCTGGTCGTGGCGGGGTGACCCGCAGTCGAACGATGCGTTCCGGCGAAAATCCGGACGTGGTGGCGGTCGTTTGCGCGGATCCGGCGGAGCAGAAGCGGTTGTCGAACGATCTGACGGCAAATGGCTATCGCGTCGCCGAGTCCACGATCGCCGAAATACCGCGGTATGCACACGAACTTTCTACGGCGGCACTTATCTTCGATTTGCGTAACATGGGAATCGCGACCGGGGCAAGAGTGATCCTCGCCGCCTTCGCCACGGACCCGATCGCTAAGGAAGTGCCGGTCTTCGCCCTTGTCGCCAACAATATCGACCGGGAGCGATTGATAGATGAAGGGGTTTTCACGTCGGCATTCCTGGTGCCTACCGACACGGCACTGCTCGCGAGCAATCTCGGTGCGGCAAGTATCCGGCGGCGCACGCGTGCTCGACGTGTGGAAGCGGCGCGGCCATTATCTCTGGCACTGGCGAGTCCCTAAGTCCGCAACCATTTCGTTCCCTGAAACGTCCTAATCCTGGCGGAACATATGGCATACCGACAGCTACCCCCGAACATTCCCAGAACACCTCAGCAAGCACAACAGGCGCAACAGTTAGGGCGCAAAGGTGCGATCGGCTGCGGCATCGTTTGGCTATTTATCGTTTCCTTTGTCGCGCTTCCTGGGATCGTGATTGGCGGAGTGGGCTTCTCCGCTTTGTTTGTGGTTCCGTTCTTGGCGGTGGGGATCGGCATGATCGCCTGGGGAATGGCACCGACGATTCGCGCGTGGAAGATCACGCCGCCTGATATTCAGGTTTCGCGCGACGCCGTCCGGCTCGGAGAGTCGTTCGATTTCCGCTACAATCAGGTGCTCAAGGACCGCCTTGATGTCGACTCCGCGAAGGCGGTATTCTTGATGCGCGAGACGGCGACCTATCGACGTGGGACAGATACCTATACCGAGACACACGAAATCCCCGTCGAAACCAAGGAGATTCGTGGGGGAACGTATACGTCAGGGGAACAACTGGACCTTTCCCACCGATTCACGGTCCCGCTGGACGGGATGCACACTTTCATCGCGTCTAACAATCGTATCGAATGGCTGATCAAGGTCAAGGTTTCGATCGCTCGCTGGCCCGATGTGGACGAAGCCTACCCGATACTTGTTCTACCCGAACAACATCACGGATACGGCGCGGAGAATCGCTAGCAACAGATGATCAACAAACTACTGACGTCCGACAAGGCGAATATCACGGTCCATTTCACGGGCAGGGTCGACACCGGTCGCACAGACAGTCTACCTTCGTTCAAGCCCGGCGACACGGTCTCCGGTTACGTAGCAATCCTATCCACCGAGAACATGAACTACAAAAAGCTGCTTGTTCGGATCAAGTGGCGCACGGAGGGACGCGGTGACACGGACGAATCTACGTGGACGAGTATCGAGGAGCCTGAAGGAGCACTGATTGCCGGGGTCGTCAAAACCGTCGCGTTTTCCGCGGTTCTTCCGGGCGAGCCGTGGAGTTTCTCGGGGCGCTACATTGCCATTGTTTGGGGCATAGAAGTCGAAGCCGACGTCGCCTGGAAGATCAACCTGCGCCACTTCGCTCCGTTCATCCTTGCCCCCGAATGGGCACAACCGCAACGGTAAACCGCCCTGTCGCTTGGGTCCCGAAGGCGGATATGCAATCAGACCCAGCGGGCGTTTGGTCCGAAGTCGGCCCGGTAGTATTCGGAAACATTGGTCCCGGGTGGGAACAACGTATCCATTTGTTGACGGTCTTCTGCGGTGATGGTCAGGGATTCGGTGGCGAGGTAGTCGGTGAGTTGCTCCATGGTGCGTGGTCCGATGATCGGCGCGGTTACCCCCTCCTGCGCCAGTACCCACGCGGTCGCGAATTGGGCGGGCGCGACACCACGTTCGTTGCAATACTGTGTGAACTGTTCGACCTTTTGTAAAGCGACTTCGTTGTCCCGCGCGAACGGTGCTGAACGAAGCGCGTACCGGGCATCGGCGGGTCGCTCTTTCGTGCCGTACTTACCGGACAGTAGCCCGCCCGCAAGTGGAGCCCACGGTATCGTCGCAACGCCATACGTCCGGCACATCGGGAGCAGTTCGCGCTCGACCCGTCTGTCAAGCAGGTTATAAGGCATCTGCTCACAAACGAACCGATTCAGCCCATATTCTTTCGATGCCCAGAGTGATTCCACGATCTGCCATGCTCCGAAGGTCGAGGTTCCGATGTAGCGCACCTTGCCCGAGCGAATCAGGTCATCGAGGGCACGGAGCGTCTCGTCTATCGGGATCGTCGGCTGTGGGCGGTGCATTTGATACAGGTCAATGTGGTCCGTCCGCAGCCGGCGGAGCGAGTTCTCCACCTCCCGGATGATGTGGAAACGGTGCCCTCCCCACGCATTCGGATCATCATCCGCCATTTTGTTGTAAAACTTCGTGGCGAGGAAAACCCGCTCCCGTCGGTTTCCGTCCGCCAAAGCTTTACCCGTCACTTCTTCAGAAGCGCCGCGGGAGTAAACGTTCGCCGTGTCGAGAAAATTGATTCCGGCGTCCATCGCGGCGTGAATCATGGTGATGCTATTGGGTTCGTTGGTGTCGTCCCCGAAGTTCATGCAACCGAGACAGAGGCGGGAAACTTGAACGCCCGTTCGCCCAAAAGCACTGTATTTCATGCGGTGATGGTACCCTTTTTTTGAGGTGTTTCACTGTACAATCCTTCCGGAGGGTTCATCACCGATGATAACGCAAACCGAATACCGGTCGGCACAGGAAGAAGCGGTTCGACAACTAAATGCAACCGGAATCACGCTGACGGACGCGGAGAAAGAGCGAATCGAGGTTGCAGACTTCGGACTGGGGCGTCTCACGGTCGAAGGACTACAACTGATCACGTACACGAACACGGAGCGTGTCTGTGCGAAGGATCTGGTTCTGACGCCGGGTCAGACTTGCCCGGAACACCGGCATCCCCCCGTCGGGGATGATCCCGGGAAGGAGGAAACTTTCCGCTGCCGATCCGGAATCGTTTATGTATACACCGAAGGAGGGGGGAATAAGGATACGATTTCTGCGACACTTCCCGCCTCCGGTAGCCACTATACGGTGTTTCGGGAATCCATCCTTCGGCCCGGCGAACAGGTAATGATCCCACCCGATACGTTGCACTGGTTTCAAGGTGGAACCGATGGCGCGGTCGTTAGCGAGTTTTCAACCCGATCCCGCGACGAGTACGATATTTTCACGGACCCGCGTGTCGGTCGAATCACCGAAATTTCCGGATAGCTACGTTGTTTCTTTTTGTCCTGCCCGGACGGGGCCAACCTTACGTTGGATCGTTGGACCTGCGGTGCTCGCTACTGCTTGGTAATTATGTGTCGGCCCTTCCCCGCCAACCCGCGGTCCCTGTTTACCACCCGGTGTTTTAACCCCGGGAAGGGCGGATTCGCGGGAAAACAGCAAGGGCTAGCCCGGGACGCGCGGAGCCTTACGTAGTCACAGCACCGCAGGTCCAACGATCCAACGTAAGGTTGGCCCCGTCCGGGCAGGACAAAAAGAAACAACGTAGCTATCCGGAAATTTCGGTGATTCGACCGAC
>JACMMA010000083.1 GCA_014379275.1 Armatimonadota bacterium
CCGGATGCACGTACACGCTCTGTATCCACCAGAACTGGCCGTTCCGCCAGTCGCTCCACTCGAACGTCACCATCAGGCAGCCGGCCAAGCGCGACTCTATCTCGGCGACCAGATAGAACCCGTAATCCGGTCGCGCGAGAAACGCCTTGATGCCCTGCGTTATCGTCTCCGGGGCCAGTTCGCGGTGCTCGGTTTCCCAGGCCATGGCCCGATTAAACTCGGCGAGTGTGGGAATGTCGGCGGCGGTAGCGGGGCGGATTATCGTTGACAAAGACTACTTCCCCAATTTCAGCGGATTCTTGAGCCGTTCGTAAATCCGCGATTCGAGATCGTGCAAACTCGCCTCCCCTGCCATCAGCCGTCCGACCAGTTTGGTCCCCGCGGGGTTCTTGACGCCTAATTTGTACGACAGATAGGGAGTCCGGTAAAAGATCTTCCCGATGCGCAGGGCGGCGTCGAACTCGTCGGCGAAAAGCGCCCGCACCCGATCCGTGTAAGCACCGGCGGTGCCGGAAACAAGACATTCGGCGGCGACATCCCCGGTGCGTATCGCGTATTGAATCCCCTCGCCGAACATCGGCTGTACCACGCCTGCCGCATCCCCGACCAGAAGCACGCGACCGTCCGCCGTCGCCAGTGGTTCCGCGCCGGTCCAGAACGGTATCGGGTGCCCCCATATCTTCGGGGCATCCATTCCCTCCGGAAATGTCATCCCGACCGATTGCAACATCGTATCTATCGCGCGCCGAAGAATCTGCCCGACGTTGTTCTCCTCGCTCGGTGCGGGCTTCTTCGGAAGAAGCATCCCGGCACCCACGGATAGAAAGCCGCGTTTCGGGAAGATCCAGGCATAGCCGTTTTGCACCGAACCGTAGTCGAGGTACGCGGTGTGCGGCTGCAAACCGGGGTGAATGCGGTTGTCTTCCGCGCCGTCATGGAACGGGATCTCGGCTTCGCGGGCGATCCCCCACCGCTTGCCCAGTCGAAGTCCGACCCGCGCGCCGACGATCCCTTTCGCACCGTCCGCACCGATGACATGCTTCGCGGTGAACGATTCGCCGTCCACCGTCGAAACCGTGACCGAATCTTCCTCGATACTCACATCGCTGACTTTGACGCCACTACGCACGGTCGCGCCCGCTTTCGTCGCACGCTCCACGAGCCAGGCATCGAATCGAGGTCGCTGAACCATCCAGACCTCTGCCGGCTTGCCGCTCCCCGTCGTCATCTCGGCGTGGACATGGTCTTTGCCCTTCCACGAGTGGCGCAGGTGCGTCACCGAAAGATCAGAAAAGGAGTCCGGCGATTCGAACCCGGAAACGTGGTCCGCGAGCGAAGCGGGGATCCCGCCGCCGCAGGGTTTGTAGCGCGGGAAGGAGGCGGCACGGTCGAGCAGAAGAACGCGCAGTCCGGCTTCGGCGGATTTCCATGCGGTGGTCGCCCCGCCCGGCCCGGCGCCGACAACGATCACGTCGAAAGCTGGGGTATTTGAAGGTAGTTGGGTCACGGCACCAATTCTACCGTTCGTCGAAACGGGTCGCCAACGGCAGGGAGTAAAGGTACAAGAAACAGTCGGACGCCGCCGGTCAGACGGCTGCCGCGGATCCCCATCGGGAACTGCTTCCTATACGGTGGATCAGGCGACGACCGTTACAGTGAGTGGCAGTCCGAATGCTTCTTCCCAGGCACTCGTGTCGCTGGAAACATACCAGGTTTCCAGGTTCGCATCCGTGTCCGACGCCGGGGAGAGCAATAGATTCGCTGTCCGCGGCTCGCCCTCGACAGACAAAGAAACATCGCGTACTGCTCCCAGGTGTGAGCGGTCCAGTCCTTCCGCGAGGCGTAAAAAGACGGCACACTGGCGGACTTTTATCTGGCTGGCGGGCGACAGGAGGGCGAAATGGGCGTGCCGTTTTCGCGGCGACGACTTGCGGTGGAAATACGCGAGGTTGGCGATGATCTCGATTTCCTCATCGGTGAAGCCGGACATGTCGTCCGAATGGCGGACCAGATAGTAGGAATGGCGGTGATGCCCGCCGTGCGAAACCCAGACCCCGACGTCATGAAGGAGCGACGCGTATTCCAGAAGTTCGCGCTCAGACGTGCCGAAGTCGTGCAGACCGGCTTCCCCCACTTCATCGAACAGACGTAGCGCCAGAAAAGCGACATGCTGACTGTGCTTCTCTTCGTCCGGGTTCAACCGGGATAGGCGGTTCACAGAGCGGCGGCGGATTCCCGCTTCGAACGCTAGCGTATCGGGCGTACGCTCCCCGGCGCGGACCAAACGCCGCAGGATTGCGTCCACCAGAACCCCTTCACGAAGCGAACGTTCGGCGATACGGAACCCCGGGAGTTTCAATTCCTCCGCGAGCGTTAGCAACACGGCTGCGCCGGAGATGATGATGTCGGCTCGTTCCGGGTTGAGTCCGGGCACCTTGCGCCGTTCGTCTAGCGAAAGTGTGCAAAGATATTTCACCGTTTCGCGCAGATCCGCCGTGTCGAGTTCGTAATTTTGTAGCGTGTTCAAGTCCAGCCCGAGCCGCGCCGCCGTCACGCGTGCTAGATTCTGCGCGGTGCCGGAAGACGCAACCGCGAAGTCAAATCCGGTGCGTTCTATTTTTCGAAGGGCGTGCGTGGCGACACCCTCGACATGGCGTTGCATTTCCTCGAAAAGGTGGGCGGAGATTGGGTCTGTCACCCCGGTCAAAAAGCGGTTCCCGAGTCGGATCGCGCCGAGTTTGAGTGAGTCCAGAAAGAAGTGCTCGTTCTGGGAGCCGACGATCAGTTCGGTGGATCCGCCTCCGATGTCCACAAACAGCGCCCGACTCGCCCCGATCTCGGTGCCGGATGCGACACCCAGATAAATGAGGCGTGCTTCTTCGACACCGGGTACCACCTGGACCTCGACATCCGCTTCGTCACGCGCCCGCGTCAGGAACTCGTCGCGGTTCGCCGCTTCGCGCAGTGCCGCCGTTCCGATAGCGACGATCTCGCCCGCGCCGCGACCCCTGGCTACCTGCACGAACTGCTTTAAAACAAGAACACCGCGTTCGATGGCGTCGTGCGCTAAATGCCCCTCATCCTCGGAAAACTCGCCCTGTCCGAGGCGCACCGTTTCCTTGTGCACGGAAAGCGTGTCCCACGTCCCGGTTTCCGGGTGCAGACGGACAAGTACCATTCGGATAGAGTTCGTCCCGATATCCAGTGCGGCAAGGATATTTTCATTCACAGGTCGGGTTCGGGTTCGGGGGCGCAAAGGCTCGGTAACGGTCATGCGCGTATTATAACCTACCGCTCGCGGTATCGCGCCGGTCCTTCGTCCCGGCAAGGCGATTCGCTACAGGAATGGTCCGCGCGTCCTGTAAGGCAGACTTTCCCCTCATATTCCGGAAATACCCTGCATAGTGGTATTGCGGACCCAGAAAGAACAGTATAACGAAGGTGGCGAGCATCCAACGCCCCATCCCGTCCCAATCGTTTCGCCATGCCGCCCGTAATCCGTTGCAAGCGACCAGAATCAGTATTGCGGCGCCAGCGACGAAACCGTACCCGTCCGTCAAGGAGATATCCCGCGCTGCCCAAACGACATGCGCGAGCATCGTAAAAAGAAGCGTCATCCACGAGCCGAACGACAGCACCGCCCATGTCGCTGAGTGCCGCCCAGAGGTGCCGCGCCAGAACGCGGCAAGCGACACCGACGTTAACAGTACCCCGGCGAAGATTGGGACCGGGGATGACCCGCTGGCCGTCCCGCTCAAGCCGCTTTGGGGAAGGACGAGCGATGCCCCGCCGGCGGTGCAAAAAATAAAAACAAACGCCCCCTTGACGAAGCGCGTCCATTGGGTCGATGTCGGGGTGCTATTCATGCGGTCGTGTCATCCTTTGCTCCTTGACCCCGGTTGAAGGGGCGGTATTCGAGTCCTGGCGGTTATCGAACAGATGGTGTCGCGAACAGTAAAAGTGTTGCCCATAGTTGACATTGACGCCACAAACAAACGCGATCAGGAACGTCGGGATGGAGCAAAGGAACATTGCGCCCCAATCCGCCCGGAGAGCTGCCCCCAGTCCGAAATAGATGCAAAGAGCGGAAAGAGTCGATAGGAAAAGTATCCCAACCCAGCGTTCTCGTATCACGTCGAACTCATACCATACCATCGTCACCAGGAGCGTTACCAAGCATGTCGCGAGCGACCCGAATGCAAGCACCGCCCATGAAGCGGAAGTCTTCCCTCGCCACGATAAAAGTCTGGCTTGGAGCACGACGGCACCAAGCAAGAGGACCGGGGCGATACCGAAGCGCGGGACCAGGGCATCCGGGAATTCCTTGTACTGTAAGCCGACCATCGGTGAAAATGCCATCGTCGCCCCGAGCCAGCAGAAGAGCAGAACGAGCACGGCCCGAAAAAGGAGCGAGACGATGCCCTTCAAATCGATGGTTTCCGCTGATTTTTCGACGTCGGATTTCATATGGTGTACTTTTTGTTTCCATCGCCGTATGGTGACACACACGGGCGAGATAGATATCTTTTGCCCGTCGCTCTCTTCGCCCGAACCTCTATGTTGAACAAAACGTGATCCCGTCGCGATAGGATACGCGGACGATACCGTTCCATTTAAAGGTACACGATGGCAGACTTAACCGCATTTTACAACACATTACGCAACAAGGGATTTATGACGAAATCCCAAGAGGACGGTGCCTACATACTCGTCCATCCGTCGCGCGGCAAGTACGACTGGGAGCCCGATGAACTCGGCTACCGTTCGGTTATCTTCGACGCGGCTGGGAATGTGGTTTCGACCGGGTGGCCCAAGTTCTTCAACCAGGGCGAATGGGCGGAAACTGACGCGGCGATCGCGGGCGAGTTGGAAGCCGGTCGCGCCGTCATCACCCACAAGCATGACGGCTCGCTGATCATCCGTTCGGTCCTGCCCGACGGGCGGATTTTGTTTCGCACCCGTGACACGTTCGATGGCGGGAAGTTCGCGCCGCTCGCCGAAGCCGTGGCGCGGGCGAATTATCCGTCCCTGCTCGACCCGACGTTCTTCGCACACGGTTCGCTCCTGTTCGAGTACGTCGGGGCGGGCAACCAGATCGTCGTGCGGTACGAAGGCGGCGACGATCTGATCCTGCTCGGTGCGGGCTTACACGAAGGCGCGGCGGTGCGCTACCTGGCGTTCCCGGACGTGGAAGCGATGGCAAAGGCGAATGGGCTGCGCGTGGTCGAGGTATATGATTGGGCGGACTCCCAAAACGGTGTCGGCGAGATCCTGTCGCTCGTCCAAGGATGGGACAAAGCCGAGGGAGTTGTCGTGCGATCCGGGGACGGGCAGACATTGCTCAAAGTCAAGTCGGCATGGTACTTCGCGCAACACGCACTTCGTTGGCACATGACTTATGAGTCGATCTGCCGGTTCGCGATTGACGGCGGGATTGTTGACGAAGCGAGCCTTTCGGAAGCCTTGCAGAAAGCCGGGTGGGACTACGAGACCACGGTCACGGCGCGGGCGCATTTCGTCCGGTATCAGGCGAAACGCGCCGAAGCGGACAGGATCGCCGAACAGGCGAGGGCGTTTATCGGAGCGTTCGACGCGGAAACATCGGGTACGTTTGGGGACGAACGGGCGCGGCGCAAATCCTTCGCCTCCCGCGTTTTCGGCGACGTGCGAGCGAAGGCAATCGCCCCGTACCTCTTTTACACGTACGACGGGAAAGTAGCGCAGTTAGACTCGGTTTTGCTGCGGAAAGTCGTTTTGCAGGGATAGCATTGAGCGGCATAGAAGTTAACTCCGAATTCTATGCCGCCTTTCTAGGAAGAAACGTCCGGGAGTTTTAAGGAAACAACTGATGTCCGATACCCCCTACTACTCCGATCAGGAGGCGAAAGATGCCAACGAACACCTGCTGAAAGCGATGGAGGCGATAGAAGCGGAGCGGTTCGAGGAGGCTGAGCGCATCTTGCTCGCCATCGTCGCGAACACGCCGGCGGACTACCGCTATCAGTATGATTCGGAGGACGGGGAACTTTGCATCAAGTTCTGGGATCAGGCAGAGTTCATTCACTACGTTACTCGATTACAAGCGCAAGGCAAAGCTGACCGTTCGATTATCTGGCAGGGAAACGCTTACGGCAAGGCGCATTATTATCTCGGATTCTTGTACGTGAAACGACGCAAACCGGGCGATGCCCTTCGTTATCTGGAGGCGGGACTTGCTCTGGAGCCGGACAAACCTTTAATGCGCATGGAGTACGCGAATGCTATCGGGATGGCCGGCGACCGGCTGGCGTCCTTGCGTGAGTTCGAAAAAGTCGTTGCGCAGGGAGACGCGATTGTCCCCGAACTGCAAGCGGTCGCGCTACGCGGGAAAGGCTTCCAACTGATCGAACTCGCTCGGTTAGTAGAAGCAGAGACGGCATTTCGCGACTCGCTCAAGGTCGATCCGAGAAACCCGATCGCGTTGCACGAGCTGAAATATATTCGCCACCTGCGCGACGGGGGCGAAATGGTCGGAACCCAATTCTCCGATGACGATAAAGAAGTCCCAAAAAAATGGTGGCAGTTCTGGCGCAGTTAACGCGTGTTTGACCGGAATCGCAGTAGCCGCAAACCGTTTCCGACAACCAACAGACTGGTCCCGACATCGGCTAATACCGCCATCCACAGCGTCGCGTGATCCATTAAGGCGAGAACGAAAACGACCGCTTTTATCAGAAGGGCGAGGGCGATGTTTTGCGCGAGTACCGACGTCGTTGCTCGGGCGAGGCGTATAAACAGGGGGAGCTTTCGCAGATCGCCGTGCAGGAGCACGACGTCCGCCGTTTCCATCGCCGTGTCCGACCCGCCCTGCCCCACCGAAAATCCGATGTCCGCTTTGGCGAGCGCCGGCGCATCGTTGATACCGTCACCGACCATTCCGACCACCGTTTTCGAGGCGCGGAGCGATTCGATAAATACAAGTTTGTCCTCCGGCAAAAGTTCGCCCCGCGCATTCGTAATCCCCAACTGACGCCCGACGGCGTCCGCGACGCGCTGACTGTCACCGGAAAGAAGGACGGTTTCCACCCCTAGGTCGCGAAGCTGTTTGAGAGCATCCTGGCTCTCCTCGCGGATCGTGTCGGCGACCCCTAGTACAGCGAGTGAGTTGGTATCGTCGGTCAATACGACAGGGGTTTTCCCCTCGCCTTCCAACCGATCTATGGCAAGTTCTACCTCGGCGCTACAAACGCGGTTCTCTTCGGTCAACTGATGATTGCCGATATAGTATCGTCGCCCTTCCAGTTTGCCGGTAACACCGCGCCCGATCAACGCTTCGAAATCGCCTATCGAGGGCAACTGGCACACATGCTTCGAAGCACATGCTTCCACGATCGCCGCCGCGAGCGGATGTTCGGAGGACGCGTTCAGGCTTGCCGCGAGGTGCAACAGTGCGTCGGGCGAATCGCTACCAAGCGGGATAATATCGGTGACAACGGGCTTACCGCGCGTCAACGTCCCGGTTTTGTCGAACGCGATTGTTTTCAGTTTCGCTCCGGCTTCGAGGTATGCTCCGCCTTTAATCAGCAAGCCCTGCTTCGCCGCCGCGGTGAGACCGGACACGACAGCAACCGGCGTAGAGAGTACCAGCGCACACGGGCAGGCGATGACCAGCAGGACTAGTGATTTGTAAAGCCACTCCATCCAGCCGCCATATCCGAGGAGCGGGGGGGCGATAGCCACTAGCAAAGCAAGAACGACGACGGTTGGTGTATAAATGAGCGCGAAGCGGTCCACGAACCGTTGTGTCGGGGCGCGTTCCGCCTGTGCCTCCTGGACGGCACGGGAGATCCTATCGAGCCGCGTGTCGCCGCGCGCGGCTCCGACTTCGAACACCAGGACGCCACGCCCATTGACGCTTCCCGCCCAGAGTTCGTCGCCCGATTCTTTCTCCACCGGCAAACTTTCGCCCGTGATTGCGGCTTGAGAAACGCCGGACCGCCCTTCGACCACCCGACCATCCAGCGGAACGCGCTCGCCGGGTCGCACCTGGACGCGCTCACCGACGGAAACCTTGTCCGCGAGCATTTCGTGCCAGTGTCCGGGATCCTCCGCGCCGTGGGAATGCCAGACCCGCGCCGTGTCGGGCACGGTTTCCATAAGCGCGGATATGGCGTTGCGTGCCCGGTCCAGCGATTGCGCCTCGATCAGTTCCGCGATCCCGAACAGCACCGCGACCATCGCCGCTTCCGGGTACTCCCCGGTGACCATCGCGCCGACGATGGCAAGTGTCATCAGAAAATTGATGTTGAGCGTAAAGGTTCGTAGCGCGACCCACCCTTTTCGGAAGGTATCGCGCCCGCCGAGCAGAAGTGCGATGACGACAAAAATAAGGAGTACCGGGTTTGTCCGGGCATGTTCTGCGTGTTGGTGCCCCGCCGCGCCAACCCAGTGCATAACTTCCGCCCCCGCTGCAAAGAGTGCGGCGACGCCCATCTGAATCCAGCGCGAGCGCAGGGAGTGGGCGGGCGAATCGTTCTGACCGTTTTTCGCGAATGGTTTCGCCTCCATTCCCAGTCCGTTCAAGGTATTGCGAACCGACTCCGCGCTCCCGGTCGGCGCAAGCGACACGGTCAGGATGCGATTGAGCAGATCAAAATCCAGCCGCTCGATCCCGGATTCACGTTTCAACCCGTTGCGGATGATCTGCTCCTCCGTCGGGCAATCCATCGCGGCGATATAGAACTTGGTTTCTGTCATGGCGTACCATTATTGTACGGCACTCCGGCGGTTCGGTTCCAGACTCCTGGATGATTTTCGCAAATCATTTTCTTTAACCCGTGGCACCAGTTGGGTGATATACGTAGTCTCCATTTCAGGCCCGTTCGCTCCATACCCAACCCGCGCGACGTGAAAGCCAGAGCATTAAATGCGTCAGCGCAACGTAGGCATAACCGAATGCGAGTGTGTAAACCCCGAGAATGAAGGCGAAACCGGCACCACTTAGCGCGTTGCTCCAGCGGTCATTCTGTGTGGCTAACAGCCCGATGGTGAATGCACCGGCGAGTTCCACAGCAACCATTGCTAGCGGCGCGACGAGCGACAGGAGCAGGTACTGCCGTTCATTACCGCGGATCAATGGTCGCAAGAAAAGCAAAATTGTCAGGACGTATGGGATACCACCATAAGCCAGAGAAGCCATAATAAGCTGCGCTATGCCCGCCAATGAATCATTGCCGCCACTGAACGGCAGCAATGCGACCGGGAGAGCGATCGGCATCAAAAGCGACCAGCGATAAAAGGAGATAGTTTTCATTGTTGTGTTCCTTGCTCGACCAACCCGAGCCACTGAAAGGCGCGTAGAAATCCGAACGTGAGGGCCAGGTACAGGTAACCGAGTATCGGCACGGCGAAAGTTCCGAGTACGAGTAGGATGACACCCAGGCAGGCACCCCAAATGGTTATGATACCAATCACACTGAGTACCCCCCAAAACTTCCAATAGAAGGGGAG
>JACMMA010000579.1 GCA_014379275.1 Armatimonadota bacterium
GTGAACATACCGAAATTACGAAGTCACTTCGCCGGGGTGTTCACGATGCAGGGATTGGGCGGACGCTGAAGTGTTCCGGCAGCGGGAGCCTCCGGAGCACTTCAGTGTCCGCAAAAACAACGCCGGGAGCGAATTGCTCCCGGCGTCGTTCTTTTGCGCTGTCCTACTTTTACAAACTATCGAACATGATGAAAACTAATCGAAACCCTGCGTCACGTTCGGGCGACGTGCCCCTGCCCAGTGGTTGACATAGTACGAGTCGTTGAGATTGCTCTCCTTGACGCCGCCACGGCTGGACGCGTGGATGAATTTACCGTTGCCCATGAAAATGCCGACGTGCGATACGCCGCGCTTGTACGTGTTCTTGAAAAACACCAGGTCGCCCGCCCGCATTTCGTCCTTGTCGACCGGCGTTCCCTTGCGGTACTGTTCGGCGGCGGTTCGCGGCAGGTTCTCACCCGACTGGCGCAGGATATAGCGGGTGAAGCTGGAGCAGTCAAATGCTCCGCGTCCGCCGGGCGCACCCATGCGGTACGGGACGCCGCGATACGTCAGGGCGCGGTTCACGATCCGGTCGCCACGCTTGGAAGCACGTACGATCGGAACACGCACCGCCGGAGCGACACCGCCCTTGATCGATTTGCTTTTCGGGATCGGTGCAGACACCGCGATCGCCTCCGGGGCGGTGGTCATTTCAACCGGGGCTACTTCCGCCGCCGTCGCTGTCGGGGGGACCGCCTCTTTCAACTCGGCGAGGGCGACCTGTGGGGCGTTTGTGGGCAGATCAGCGAGCGATTGCGCCCCAACTCCCTCACGAAGGCTTGCGGTTTCATATCCCTCGGTCACTATCGGCTCGATCTGTGCGTCCGGCATGATGGTAGGGCGCGGGGCCGGCAAGGCGCGGTAGATACGTTGCGGGGCGACGCGAGCGACCTGTGCGTGCCTGGCTACCGGTTTCGCCTTTGCGGGCGGCTTTGCTTTCGCGACAAGCTTCGGTCGCAGGATCGGCTTGCGGGTAGCAACCTTTTGCGCGGATCGCTTGACCGGGGTTGATTTCGCGGCGATAACCGTTTTCGTACGCCGTACACGGCGGGGTGCAGGAGCGGCGACGGGATGTTGCGCGGCGAAGGCACCGGTATCCTTGGTCTTCTTCTTGTTGATCGCGAGAAGATCGGCACGGACCCAGCCCGTCTTCCCGGAAGCCAGTTTGAGCTTCGCCCAACCGTCACGTTTTTCCAGGACACGGGCGACGCGACCGGCACCTAAAAGTGCGGTGGCTTTGCTCTTCTTTCCGGGAGCGGAGCGGAGTCGGACGGTCTGCGCACGCACCATCGCTTTTCGAGACTTGGGTGCTTTGGCGATTGCTACGGAAGGAGCGAACAATCCGAGGGAGAAAATGGCGAGAGCCGTGTACACAGCGGCGGCGAATGCGCTGCGAAGCGTGATAGCGCGGCGGGTAGAAACCGGGGGAACTACCTCACTGCGGATATCGGCACGTAAAAATGTCAAACTATTTCACTTCCTTTCACGGTTCTTTCGCAAGGACCGGAGGATACGGTGATGAAACGGTTGTTTTTCCCGTTTAGCCGGGACCGTAAACATCCTGAGTAGACGTGGTGCCGAAGTGTCAGCCCGAAATCGTCAGGGGCAGTATAATCCGCCATTTATAGCCCTGTCAAGCGTCGCACGTGAAATAAATCATAAAATCTCGAAACTCTGGTGTTAATGCGGGGACAAAGAATGGTTGCGAAGGGCGTCGGGAGCGTGGCATAATGCGAGTGCGCCGCCACCCGTTTGTACCTTTAGAAAGTAGCGCGGCGAACTTTTTTGGAGGATGTTCCCTACTCATGCCCTACGTTATTGCCGAGCCCTGTATCGGTGTAAAAGATAAGTCCTGCGTCGCCGTCTGCCCGGTCGACTGTATCCACGGTACCGACGACGATACGCAACTCTTTATCAACCCGACCGAATGTATCGACTGCGGTCTGTGCGAGCCGGAATGCCCGGTGGACGCGATCTTCATGGAAGACGAAGTGCCCGAGCAGTGGAAAAGCTTCATCCAACTCAACACCGACTACTTCAACAAATAGGCGGCCGGGTGTCGGGTGTGTGGGTGGTTCGCTGAAGTAAGCGAGAAGCCACCTAATATACCTGACACCCGCCGCCCCAACTCTTCATGTCGGCTTCCTACCCCTTGCAAACCGCCATCCGGGTTCGTACCTATGAACTCGATTCTTTCGGACACGTCAACAACGCCGAATATCTGCATTACCTGGAAGAAGCCCGCTCCGAGTTCCTACTACAGATGGGTCTGTCGTTCCACGATTTCGCCGCACATCACGTGCAACTCGTGATTGTCGAAGCCAGCCTGCGTTTCGTCTCGCCGGCGCGGTACGGGGACGAGATCGTGATCCGGGGGAGGTGCCGGGACGTCCGCCCCGCGTCGGCGTGGATCGACTACGTGTTGACCGACCGGGCGACCGGACGTGTCGTCGCTACCGCCGAAACCAAGGGAGCTTTCATCGACGCGGCGACGTCCAAGCCCTGCCGCGCCCCCGAACCGTTTCGTACCGCTTTCGGTGCGTATACCGGGGCAGAATCCGGGTGAACCGAACCCTCGCCATCGGCGACATCCACGCGTGCCTCACCGCGCTGGAAACGTCGCTCGATCAGGGGAAGCCGGATGCTACCCACACTCTGATACTGCACGGCCATTATACGGACCGGGGCGCGGACACGAGGCGACCTGTACGTCCACCGGCGGCTCGTATTGATAGCGCGAAAAGAAGGAGATTTTTTTCTTTTACGAAACTAATCAGCGATGAAAAAACGACACAGGTACGCCGCTCGACAGCAATACTACAGCGAACAAAGTCCGTGTTACGGTCGCTGGCCGCGTCTTGAAGCGAAACCGAGTGCGTCGAATATTCTGCCGTAGGGTTCGGAACCGTTCGACCCCCAGTCATCAACGGTATGGGCGACAAATCCTACCGTCTTTATGCTCAGATCAGTGAGGTTGCTCGGACCAAAACGCAAGATGGAAAGGACAATTAAATCCTGTCCGTTTAGAAAAGTCGGTGCTGGGATTCCCGGCAGAAAGAAGTTGAATGTCACTTATTACAAGGTTGGCAGACAAGTCTATTCGCGGCATTCTGAAGACGCGTGGGCAGGAATTTGTTATCCGCGAAGCGCGAAACGGTGAGATGATACCGCTCCTCTCGCTTTTAATAGAACACTGTACAATGATGGAAGGTAAGGGGGCGATCGTCCAGATTGGAGCGAACGACGGAATCATGGAAGATCCCGTCCGCAAAAGCATCGTCTCGCATTCGCTACCGGCATTGCTAGTGGAGCCTTTACCGAATCTGTTCGAGGAACTCAAAAAGAATTATTCCGGGCAACCCCAGGTGCGGTTCGACAACGTTGCGGTCAGTAACGAACCAGGGGAAGCCAATATTTTCCGGCTGAGGGCGGACGCGACGCAGTTTCCCGAATGGGTGCATATGCTGGCAAGCTTCGATAAATCCGTGATTTTGAAGCATAAAGATATGGATGGAATCCGGGGGAAAAATTTCGAGCAGTATATAGAAGATATTCCCGTACCTGTCGTCACAGTCAAACAACTTTTGCAAAGACATCCCGACCTCGGAAACATAACCGCACTCCAAATAGATACCGAAGGACATGACTTCATCGTTGTCAAATCAGCCGTCGACGGTGACTGTTTGCCGCGAATAATTAACTACGAACATAAGCATTTAAGTTATGGTGACCAGACCGCGTGCCGAGATCTCCTCGCAAAAAAAGGCTATTCGTTCTGCTCGACAGGATCGGATACCTTGGCCTACAGAATGATTTAGAGTTCGTTTCGTTCGACAGGACCTAGTCCCGAAGCGTGATGGTACCGTCACATTTGATCTGCGTGTTCCGGTAATCATGTCTCGGGCAGGGCTGTCGACACTACCGATTACGAACGTCTCCGCGTGCTCTCGTCCGCATCGGGGTCCGCCTGCACTCGATTGACTGCCTGGGAATAATTGTGATAAACTTCTCAACGTTCGTAAACGCTGTAACAAGCCGCTCTGGGTATTAAACGCCCGTAAGCAGGAGCCTAACACATGGAAATGCTGACCGCAAACTCACTTCTTTCCTCTTACATACCGGTTCTTGTCATGGGATTGGTCGCCGTCGGCGTGTCCGCCGCGCTGGTTTTTCTGTCCTATCTTTTAGGGCCGCGCCGACCTTCGCCGCAGAAGGACGCGCCGTATGAATGTGGTGTCACGCCGATCGGGTCGGCGCGGGAACGGTTTCCGATCAAGTTCTACCTGGTCGCCATGTTGTTCATCATCTTTGACATCGAAACGGTGTTCTTGTATCCCTGGGCGGTGACATACCGAAGCAGCGGCGGCATGATGCTTTTCAATCTCGTCGAGATGATGGTCTTCGTGGTCATCTTATTCGTCGGTTATTTTTACGTCTGGAAACGGGGTGCGTTCGAATGGGAGTAGGTTTTTCACAGAGCGAGACGGATCAGAGCTTTCTGACCGCCTCCATGAGCAAACTGGTCAACTGGTCGCGGCGCAACTCGCTTTGGCCCGCGACTTTCGGGCTGGCATGTTGCGCCATCGAGATGATGGCGAGCACCGATTCGCGGTTCGACCTCGCCCGGTTCGGTTCGGAAGCGTTCCGCGCCTCGCCGCGCCAGGCCGATCTGATGATCGTGTCCGGGCGCGTTTGCAAGAAAATGGCGCCCGTGTTGCGGCAGGTGTACGACCAGATGCCGGAGCCGAAATGGGTGATCGCGATGGGCGACTGCGCCTCGAATGGCGGCGTGTTTAATAACTACGCCGTCGTGCAGGGGGTCGATCAGATCGTTCCGGTGGACATTTATGTCCCCGGCTGCCCGCCATCGCCGGATGCCCTGATCTACGCGATCAGAGAACTCCAAAAAAAGATCGACAACGAAACGTTCGAGAAATACGCCTAATGACAATCTCGGGGCAAGGTTCGGTACCTATCCGCGAAACGCTTTCATCGGAACGCGAGTTAGTTGTCGCTTGTGGGTCTGATGAGGGATATGCCGTACACATGCTGGTCATGTTGCGGACACTCCTCAAGGCGCACCATGACGCGGTGACGTTCCGCGTGTATATCATGGACGGCGGGATTCATCCCCAGACCAGAGTGCGGTTCGACCGTCTCCTTGCCCGAGAGAAACGCTTATCTTATGAGTGGTTGAATGTCGATTTCGAAGAGTTGAGCGGACTGATGTCCGATTCGTGGATTCCACATCTGAGTTCCGCGGCATTGATGCGTTTGTTGTTACCGGAGTTGCTACCGAAGACGGTCGAAAAGCTTCTGTATATCGATTCGGATGTAATCGTCGAGAAAGACGTTTGTTCGTTTTATGACATGCCATTCCGTGGCAAGCATCTCATCGGCGTGCAAGATTTCAATCAGCCGTCCCTGGCGTACATCGCCGCTAAAGAATCGTCGGTGCCTGCTACCGCGCCGACCTTCAACTCGGGCATTTTGATGATGAACCTCACCCGGTTTCGTGAGACAGGGTACATGAAGCGTGTGACGGAAGCGATGCGGCGCCAGCCGACGTGGTCGGACCAGGAAGGCCTGAACGCGATCCTATTCGATGAATGGATTCTTGCCTCCTTCATCTACAACATGCAGAGTAGCGGGATGAACCCCACTACCGTCCCGGAGTCCTCGCTAAAAGAGGAGATGATGGGCTGGGGTGTGGATCGTTTGCGTAGCGAGGCGGTGATGTTGCATTTCACCGGGGATCGCAAGCCATGGGCGGGCCGTTGGCGGCACCCGCATCGGGAGCGCTATGAGGCTCTTTTGTATGAATCAGGCTGGTTCAGCGAAGCGCAATGGTTGTCGTGGAAGACGAAACGGATGGGGAGTGCCGCCACCTATTGGTTGCAACATCGTCTACAGGGACAAAAAAACTAAAGTTTTTGCGAGGCGGTTCGAAAGGAAGTTATGCGCTATTTAAGGCGTTAGCTACGAAGAATGTTATGATAGATACCGATGTCCGATTGGGGCTTTCTGGCTCAGACCTCGCTATCCGCGACCGGACCTTTCAAGCGGACGTCGCGCGATTAGACGATTACAACTTAGATGTGAACAACTCGACAGAGTTTCGCGTCTTAGCAGACGGTGGCTATGCGAGCGAAATCGTCGGGGCGAAGCGTTTCCGGGAGGAAGACTTTATCGTCGTTCGGAAGGAACGCATCGTGGACATTCTGACCGTTTTGCGGGATGATCCGGCGACGCGCTACGACCTGGTGTCCGACATTTTCGGTCTGGATCTGCTCGGTTTTGAGCGGGAACCGCGCTTCGAGGTGATTTACTCCCTGTATTCCCTGACACACAAGAAACGTATCGTGATCAAGGCGCAGGTGGACGAGGATGACCCGACTATCGACACGGCGTCCGAAGTCTGGATGGCGGTGGAATGGGCCGAACGTGAGATATTCGACATGTTCGGTATCGAGTTCAATGGGCATAATGACCTGCGGCGTATCCTTATGCCCGACGATTGGGTGGGGCATCCCCTGCGCAAAGACTTTCCACTCGGTGGCGAGGAGGTAGAGTTTTCTCACAACGTCCGGGATAGATCTGAACCGTCGACGGCATAAGGATGGCTGTATTGTAAAGGCAAGAACCATGAAAGAACCATCAGCAAAACGTGTCTATGGATCTCTTGATATGTGGCGTGGACTACTCGCAATGTGGGTTGTCATATTCCATGTTTTACTTGACCCGGCGATACATCGGAATTCGATAGTTCCCGGCAGTCTTATTGCCGAGTTCATTTCATGGGGGCCGGTTCGAGTGCCGATGTTTTTTGTGATCAGTGGCTATTGCATGGCTGCCGCCGCCGCGAATACTATGGATCGAAACCACTCGTCGTGGCAATTTGTGGTCGCACGAGTACGGCGTATATATCCACCCCATCTGACAGTGCTGCTAATCGCAATATTCACGGCAGGCTTGGCATGGCTCGCTCAAGACATGGGATTTGTTAACGGCAGTAATCTCGCGCGGCATTTCGAGGGCCTGACGACCGGAGTGATTATTGCGAACGCAGTCCTTCTACACGGGCCGTTAGATCAACCATCTCTCAATGCAGTGACGTGGACACTTTGTTACGAGGTCGCATTCTACGCTGTCATGGCAATCGCCATTCTGATGCTGCGAAGCAAGGGGTGGCAGTTGATGCTTAAAGTGCTACACGCAGTGACGGTATTAACCTTCGGGTTATCCCTTCTGTTCCCGACCTGGTTGGTTTTTCCGTTCAGCATACCGGCACATGTAACAGTCGGCGAACCGTACGTTATGGTGAACGCGTGGACGTCGTTCGGCGAAGGGCTATTGTTGTTCGACCTTCTTTGTGGTAAGCCGTGGAAGGAGCGGACTACCAACGACAAGTATTTTTACATCGGAGTGATATTCTCGCTGTTCATTCTTATCGTTGCTCAAATCACTTACTCTAAATTACCGAATTCGACCCATGTTGTAGTTACGTCGTTATTCGCGATACTGTTGTATCTGCTCCATCCATTCGACAAGAGAATTTGCGGTACCAAATGGCTGAAGGGGATATTCTTTGTTGGCAGCATCTCTTATTCGCTATATCTGACACACAGCATGGTACTGCCAAATTGGGAGAAGCTTTTGTCGGCGTTGAAAATCCCAATGCCGCTCCTGGAAGTTTATGTGCTTTTCGCGCTCGCTGCCTGCATCGCGTTTGCGTATGTTTTCTACTCGCTCGTCGAGGTTCCCTTGATTCCTTCCAAGTCGAAAAAGGCGTCTCCGCGCGTCGCAAATAATGAAGGAGTCATCGGGTATAGTGGGGGGCAAATAGCAGACGGGCTTCATAATGTGGCTGACGCAAAGACGGATCATTCGGTATCTGAGAGGGAGCAAGACCCTTCGGTTTCAAAGCGTTAGCCGGGTGTTTTTTGTAGGCACGCATTAGTACGTCCGCTATCACCGAACGACGCCGAATATGAAGAGATCTTAACCAGCACAC
>JACMMA010000580.1 GCA_014379275.1 Armatimonadota bacterium
CCAACTGCCCCGTAGCACCGGTGACAACGGCGACGCGCCCGGTCAAATCAATCTGCATACCAATAGACTCCCTTTGTTTTTCTTTTGATTGCTTTGTCGGGTACCCCCTGGGTGGCGGACGGCGCCACCCAGGGGGTACCCGACAAAGAAACAAGAATCTACCCAGGCATCACCGAATAGCCGACGTTGGTCAGATTACCGATCAGAATCCAGACCATCGCGTTGATCACGTCCCCGAGGATCAGGCCGAGGAAAAACGGCAACGCGCCCAGGTAACCCTTCATACCGCCGTACCGCTGAATGAGCGACTTGCCCAGCCAGCCGATAAAGATCGAGAACCAGAGCATGTGCATCGAATATACCGACGCGCAAAGGAATCCGATCGGGTGTAGCCCCGCGCTCAGGCGGGCGCGAGCGAGTAGCATAAAAAGCACCCCTCCGAAGCCCCCGAACAGATGGAACCAGTTGGAGATGTCCCCCTTCTTCGGCACCGACGCGATACCCGCCGCGAAACCGAGCGGCTTCTCCGGCGACCACCGGTAGGTGAACAGGTTATTGAGCGAGTATCCGCCGCCGTTCATGTAAGGGAGCCAGAGAGAGGCGTACAGGGAAACCACCCAGCCCAGCGCAATCACCAGTATGATCGCCCAGAGTAGCTTGCGCGTGTCCTTGGGGCGATCTTCGGCAGTTTTGGCGGCTTCGAGCAACGACGGGGCGAGCATTTCGCGGGTATCGAAGATGAACATGTTCTCCCAGCGAAACAGGGTGTACAGTGCGGGAACTTTGAACGGTCCGGTGCCGACCGTAGTCGCCAGAACATCCACGGTGCCGTACGGCTGCGCCATGAACAAGAGCCCCGCCTGACAAACGACCCAGGAAATCACCACCAGCGCCAGTGTCAGGGTGAGGAGCGAGAGCAAAATTAGCACCAGATTCAAGCCCGCCGCATACAGGAAAACGCCGATCCCGACGTAGGAAATGATCAAGCCGAACAGCGTGCCGCGGTAGCCGATCAGTTCGCTGGAGTCATCGATTTCTCGGGCACGGGGACCGTTGGTCGCTTTCTCCCAAACGTCGGCGATGTGGCGACGCGCCGACCACGCCGTCCATAGTAGAAGCGCGACGCCGCCGCCGAACGATTCGAGCGAGTGAAACTGCTTATAGGAGTAGCCCGCCATCGCCCCCGGCATGTCAAAGTTATAGAGCGCACCGATCAGGATCTCGCCCTTGTAAAACAGATGAAAGAACCAGAGTGAGAAACAAACCTCCGCCGACAACAGGTATGAAATCCCGATCACGAGCGGGTAAATCCAGTAATCGATCGGGTTGACCTGGTTCAGCGGCGCGGTCGTGAAAGAGCCCCACATATCCCAGTGAATCGTAATATCCGGGATGGACGGGTACAGAACATGTAGCCCGCGGATCGTGTGCAGCGTGGTGACGCTGGCGACCGCGAGCCAGAACAGCGACGAGCGTAGGAGCGGCGGCGCGAACCGTCCCGGCTCCGGGTCTTCGGCGAGAAGCAGTGGCAACGCGACGAGCGGGAACGAGAACTTTTCATTCTCGATCCACTGTTTGCGCAGGAGCGACGCGATAGAAAATGTCGCCAGCAGGAAGAAGAACGCCAGGATACTCCAAAAGAAAAGTGGCGATGCCCACGCTTCCCAGGGAATCCGCTCCGAGCCGCGCGGGTAGCCCTTGGCGAACGCGACAGCGGCTTCCGTGTCGGTTATTTTCATCCACTCGGGGATCGTCGCCCAGACTTTGGACTCCCAGTTGTTCGTGGTGTCCGACATGTAATGCGGCGCGGCGATGTGCGGCAGAAAATAGCGCATCATGCCCGACGAAGGCAGACCGGACGCGACTAGAATCAGGCTCCAGACGGTGAGCAACTCGCCTTTGTTGAACGCGGCGCGGGGGTTGAACCGCCGCAAAAGCACGTTGACGACGCCGACGAGCAGCAGTTCGACAAAAACCGCGCCGATCGGGAACTGGGTTCCGGCGATATAAGTGGCGGCGATCTTGAAATCGTTGTAGGGCGTGAACGCACAGAGCAAAAGAGCGAACACAATGCCGATAAGAACGGCGCGGAACGTTACGCCGGTCTGCTGGGCGGGTTCAGAAACAGAGACGGGTGCATCGGCGGCGCGGGTCAAGTTCGGTTCATGTCCTTAGTAGATTCGTGTTTTAAGGCAGGGCAAAGCGGTTGAAGAGCGGGTAAAACGGTGCCACGGTGCGCGTCGTACACGAAAACATTCTCCACTATGATAACATCTTTAGCCCGCATCCGGCAATATTGCGTCGAGCGAGGCGGAAGCCTGGGACAGTAGCTCATCGTCTCCGCTCGCCCCGAGTGCGGCGATGGCACTCGCCATTGGTTCGCAGGTGACGGGACCGTCGTAGCCGATGGTTTTCAGCGCACCCATAAACCCGGCGATGTCGATGACGCCGGTCGCGCCGGGAAGCGTACGCTCGCCGACCACCTGAGCCTCGCGCGGAACCGGCGGTGCGTCGTTGACATGCACGACGACGACCCGCGCCGGTGTCAGTCGTTCCAAATCCGCCGCCGTTTCTCCCGCGCAGTGCCAGTGGAAGCTGTCGAGCAAAATCCCCACGCGGGATGAGTCGAGGGCGTCACACAACCGGAGCATTCCCGCTAGATCATGCACGAACGCGTGCGGGTAAGGGGAGCGCCGCGACACCGGCGAAACATATTCGAGCGCGAGCGCGATACCATAATCGTCCAAGATCGTGGTCATCTGGTTCGAACGGCGGACATGCTCGGCGAAAGCCGCCTCGAATGCGAGCGTTTCGTGGAACGGTAACACGACCAGCGCGGCGCGGCTATAGCCGATCTGTTGCGCCCGACGCGCCACCAGCGGCAACTCGGCTAAAGCGATCTGCCACACGCTCTCGGGAACCGGCACCCGCCCCGGCGACATTCCGATATACCCCGGACGAACCCCCGCCCGCGCAAACTGCTCCCGCACTGCTTCGACATCCATATCCGGCGCACCAAGTGCGCCGGAGCCGACATCCACCCCGCCAAACCGATGCCGCGCCGCCAGTTCGATAGCACGTGGCAGATCCGCTTTAATGGAAAGCAAATCCGTCATCAGACTCGTATACATGAATTTCCTTTTATTACCTTTTTTGTCGGGTACCCCCTGGGTGGCGGACGGCGCCAACCGGGTACCCTCTGGTTGGTTGGATCGTTGTTACCTGCGGTACTGTCCGTGCGTTGTTCGCTCTGAATTTCATGGTTCTGGTTCAGTCCTTGTCGGACAAAAAAGAACCGATGCGAGCTTTATGCGCCCTCTTCTTTTGGAGTGCGACCGCTCCATAAGGCGAAATCATCCCAGTCAACCTGGAGAGCCGCGCCCTGATGGCGTAGAAACTCCACGATACCTGCCGAGGTATATAGCTTGATCGGATTGTAATGGGTCAATCCATCGGGCGCGGGGTTCTGGGGATGATATGTCCAGTCGTGAATGTCAAACAACACCCGGCGCGGTCCGCTGTCGGGCGTTACGGCGCAGAAAAAGCGTCCGGTATCGCGGTCGCCCTCGCGGTAATAGGTATCCAGCGTCATCCAGGAACCCACCGGGACGGCGAAGTCGGTGTTGGTCTCGTGCCAGATTCCCGCCACCTGGAAATCGGGCGGCGGGGAAGCCATTATCTGTGACTCCACGCCGAAGTATAGGGCATTGACGGGACCTGCCGCTAATTTCTTCACCCCGAGACTGATGCGGAACGGAAACGGCATCGGCGCATCGGCACTGACTTCGGACCAGAACGGCTTGTTCCAGAACTCCGCGAGGGTAAGCCAGGAGAACGAATGCGGGTACTGCTTCAACAGCGCGAAATCGGGATGGAAACGCATCCGCACACTCTGATACAGTTCCCGAAGTCCCGTGTTGCCGTACAGTTCCGCCTGGACGCGCGATTTCGGATGGAGTACTGCCGGTTCGCGAGCGGCGACGTTCGGTTCCCCGATCCAGAATCGTAGGACGCGATTCGTAGGGTCCGCCTCATCGGGGACGACGCGGGCGAATCGTTGTGACTCATCGCCGCCCTCATGATAGATCCGCAAGGTTCCGAGTACCGGATCTGCGGCGATCCATGCCCAGTCGTTCGGCGCGGGCACAGTCGGATCGTTGCCGCGAAAGTCCTCGTACTGTTCCGGGTGTCCATGAAAGTATGGTCCGGTGGCGGCGGATAGGTGCGTCGTGCCCTCAAACCCGGTGTTGAAAAGAATCGTTCCGGCGGGACGGGTGGCTTCGTTCGTTGTGTTCATAGATAGTTCGAAAGAGAGTGACATTTAGTAACGACAACACACCAGCCGCACTTACCCGCTGTCACCGGAAAACAGTGAAAGTCTCCCCGGCAACCTATTGCCGGGGAGACTTTCCTCATTATCCTGTCTTCATTGCTCGTAAGCACCCCGGTCTACGCCACCCCCCGGAGACGTTCCCCCCGCCGGTTTACGGGCGACGCCGAGAATGTCGTTCGACGAAAACTCTCTGAAAACGCTGCTGCCACGGTTTCTGGCCGACTGCGATTGTTGCGCGGTCAAGCCAGACCGCGTTGCGAGCAGGTTAAGCCGGAAGTCGCCGCCTACCAGATTGAAGAACAGATTACCCCACGTCGGCTCGTGATAGATCGTCGTACTCCAGTCAAGCGCGGTTCGCGTTTCCGCCTCAATGAGGGCATCGTCGGTTCGAAGCGCGTACGTCGCTGTGTAGGTATTGTTACGAAACCGAAGGTTGCTGTTGAAGTAAAGCGATTCGTTCCCCCGGACCTTCGAGGCGAGAAACGCGGGTGCTTCGCCGTTACCCTGCACGACGTTGTTTGAGAAAAGAACGTTCGAGGCCGAGACCACAGTTAATTCGCCGCCCCCGGCACCTCCGCCTTCTAAGGAAAGATACGGGTCCAGATTATTCTGGGCGACGGTGTTGTTCAACACATCGACGTTACTGCTATTGAAGACATGAATGCCGCGCCCGCCGTTGCGGTACACCAGATTATTCTGGATCAGTGTTTTGGGACCCTCACGCCCGGTTGTGTCAATGATAATCCCGTTACCGTCGGTGTGCAGAAACAGATTTACGTTGCCGTCGCTGTCTTTGTCGGTGTTTCGGTTGACGTTATCATAAATCTTGTTGTTCTGAATGACGCTGTGGTACCCGCCGGCATCATCAAACTTCTCATCATCCAACAGCGAGACCGCGCTACCACGGAACTTGCCGGTGGTAAGACAATTATAAATCTCATTGCCTGTGATGTTGATGTAGTCATTGCCGATGGTATAGGTTGCATCGGGATTACTGCCGATTCCGCCACCGCCCACATCGTGTACCTTGTTATAGGTGACGTTAATATGGTGACACGGTGTGGTGATGGTGCCCGTTTTCCGCGGGACGATAAGTATGCCGCCGGGATTATTTCCCGCGTCGGAACCATCCACCTCAAAGCCGGTGAACGTGATGAAGCTCGATCCGGTAATGCGGACAAGGGAATAATCCTCACCCGGTCCCGGCTTGATGATCGGCTTGGGCGAACCCGGCTTCCCCCGTATCAGCAGATTGTTCGCATAGGCGATAATGACTGAATCGGTGTAGGTGCCCGGCGCAACCTCGATAGTGTCCCCAGGTTC
>JACMMA010000581.1 GCA_014379275.1 Armatimonadota bacterium
CCCCGCTCGTCGGCTGGGCGGCGGTGACGGGCACGCTGTCGCCGCTGGCGTGGTGGCTGTTCGCGATCATTTTCGTCTGGACGCCCGCGCACTTCTGGGCACTCGCGATTCTGATGAAGGATGACTACGCCCGCGCGAAGATCCCGATGCTCCCGGTCGTGTCCGGCGTCCCGGCGACGGTGTTACAGATCGCGCTGTACTCGGTGCTGACCGCCATCGTCTCGATCCTGCCGCTCGCGCAGGGCCTGGTCGGACCGTGGTACGTCGGCGTCGCGGTCCTGCTCAACATCGCTCTGATATTCCGCGCCTGTGCCCTGTTCACGTCCACGGAGCGGTCCGAAACGCTCGGCATGTATCTGTTTTCGATGCTGTATCTCGCCCTCCTGTTCCTGATGCTCGCCTTCGACCGCGCCGACGCGGGCATGACCGGCGCGGTCGTCACCTCTGGCCTGGTACTGCTGACGCTCTGGTACGGCGCGAAGCGAGCGAAGAAAGCCGCAACACAGACCGCGCCCGCTACGACATAGCGACGCACACTTGCTCGATGGCGATCGGGGAATTTCCTTTCTCCTCAGGAGACAGCGTCTGATACCAGGAATAGCCTTCTCATGAACCAAGCCGCTACGCCGGAATACTGCCGCCTGATGGCTCGCTACAATGCGTGGGTAAATACGTCGTTGTACGCGGTCTGTGCGTCCCTTTCGGAGGAGGAACGCCGCCGCGCTTTCGCGGTGCATTTCCAGTCCGTACACGGGACGCTGAACCACCTGCTGTACGGCGACCTGGCCTGGCTCGGACGATTTATGGGCGAACCGTATGCCATTATCTCCCTCACGCAGGAACTGTATGGGGATTTCGAGGAGCTGCGCCAGGAGCGGAAGGAGACCGATTCCGCCATCATGGATTGGGCAGACTCGATCACCGAGGAGCGACTCGGGGAAACGCTTACCTATCGAAGCAATGTGGATGGAGTGACACGCACGCTCGCGGTGGGAATACTTGCGGCGCACTTCTTTAACCATCAGACACACCACCGGGGGCAACTGACGACACTTCTTGCCCTGCTCGGCAAAGAACCTCCGATCACCGATATCCCGTGGATGCCGGGGCAATTTCTAACCGCGTTGTAACCGGCGATATGTCAGGCGACGTTTGCCGCATTCCTCAGAACGGTACAACGGGAGGGTGAAGATACTACTACCCGTTCTCATTCTGTTGACCGGCGTCGGCACCGGCGTCATGGTCGCGTGCAACTCCCGCCTCAAAGACTCGCTCGGTTCGCCCGCCTTCACGGTCGCCGTAGCGTTCGCCATCGGTAGTGTGCTCCTGTTTCTCGTCTCGGCGACCGGCGTCACTGGAAAAATAACATTGAGTGGAGCCGCGGACACCCCGTGGTGGGCATGGGTGGGGGGAATACTGAGTATCATCGCCGTGACCGTCATCCTGGTGGCGAATAAGCAGGGGGGCGGGGGGGCGCTTATCCTTGCGGCGTCGGTGATCGGACAGCAGGCTGCCTCGCTTGCTCTGGAGCACAACGGCTGGTTGGGGACCGAGAAGGCGCCGATAAACGGGTGGAAAATCGCGGGGTTTTTGCTGCTCGTCGGCGGTGCGGTCCTGATGGGTAAGAAGTAATCGCTTCCCCGCTTTCCAGTAGCGGCATACCCGCTTCTGATTGACGGGCTTTTTTCGGCGGAGTATACTTACCCCAGATGACTGCCTATCCCTGTACCCTGTTCGAGGGAACGTATCACGTCGGTGTCGGTGCGTTGTTCAATTCCTTGCACCAGAATGGGTTTCGGGGGACTTTGTTGGTCGGTTACCGGGGCGCGTTGCCGCCGTGGGCGACACCTGTCACGACGACCGACGATGTGACCGAGTACGATGTGCCGGGCGGTGGCCGCATACGCTTTATCCTGCTGGAAACGACCTCACATCTGGCGAATTACAAGCCGATCTTCATGCGGCAACTGTTCGAGCGGTTCCTCGGGCCGGGTGATAGTCTCCTTTATTTCGACCCGGATATCACCGTGAAGTGCCGGTGGAGCTTTTTCGAGGAATGGGTAGAGAACGGCCTTGCCATGGTCGAGGATTGCACCTTTCCCCATATGCCGGGGGATCATCCGTTGCGCTATAGCTGGATGAAAGTGGCGGAGGCGGCGGGATTGACACAAAAGCGGAGCCCGAACCGTTATTACAACTCCGGTTTCGTCGGGCTACCGTGGCGATTTCGGGACGTAGCCTCCGTCTGGGAACTGCTTCTACACACCGCCCAATCGTTCGGCTACGACAACTCGAAACTCGCTACAACCGACCGGACGATGATCTGGCAGGCGACCGATCAGGATCTGCTAAATATCGTGGCGATGACGACCGATGTGCCGTTGACCACGCTCGGACCCGATGGCATGGATTTCGTCCCCGGCGGTTATGTCATGTCGCACGCGGTCAATTCGCCCAAGCCGTGGGGCAGGAGTTACCTGAAGGTGGCTCTGCAGGGCAGACCGCCCGGGATACCCGACAAATCTTTCTGGGCGAACTCCCAGCATCCCATCCGCCTTTACCCCGCCGCCTACGTCCGTCAGCGCACCCTTGCCATGATGATCGCCATCGCACTCGGCAGGGTCTACCGCCGCCCTTAAATCCCGGGCAGAAAAACGCTAGGGGTAGATGTGGCGCTGTAGCACGGCTTCGAGTTCGCCGGGGTTCACCGGCTTTGTCAGGTAGTCGTCCATTCCGGCGGCGGAGCAACGCTCCCGGTCTTCCGGCATCGCGCCGGCGGTTAGCGCGATGATCGGCAGTCGACCGACGATCTTCGTGTCGCCTTCCTCGCGCTGCCGCCAGAGTCGAGTCGCCTCATAGCCGTCCATCTCCGGCATGTGCCCATCCATCAGCACGGCGCTGTAGCGCGTTTCCGTTAACTTTTGCAGTGCTTCTATGCCGTTCCCGGCAACATCGACCTGGTATCCGCGCTTCTCTAGCAGGATGCGGGCGACTTTCTGGTTGACGGTGTTATCTTCGACCAGCAGGATGCGTGACTGTTTCGCGGCCACGGCCTCCGACACGGCAGGTGGCGTGGCTCCGGGAAGAATGACAAACTGTTTTAACAGTTGCGCCATCGTGTCGGTGAGGGTTTGCAGGCGCACCGGCTTGTTCAAGAGGGCGTCGAAAGTCGCCCTTCCGGGGCCAGACGGGGAATCGCCTTTAGCGATTTCTCCCACACTGGACAACAGTATGATCGGTAGATGCGACAGGGATGTATCCGCGCGTAGCGTTCGGGAAAGCTCGACACCGTTCTGGCCGGGCATGTTGAAATCAACCAGGGCGATGTCGAAATGTGACCGGGTCGGGTCGCGGACGACAGCGAGTGCGGATGTCGCGTCCGCGACCGCCACACATTCCGCGCCGAGCGGTTCGAGTTGTCCGCACAAAATTCTGCGGTTGGTTTCGTTGTCGTCCACGATCAGAACGCGCTTCCCCGAAAGATTCGACTGCGTCTGAGTCTTATCGGCGATGGCAGTACCGGGAGCGACGGGGAAGCGCGCGGTAAACCAGAATGTACTCCCCACCTTCTCCTCGCTTTCGACACCGATCTCGCCGCCCATCAGTTGCGATAGCTGCTTCGAGATCGCAAGCCCCAGACCCGTCCCCCCGAATCGGCGCGTCGTCGATCCGTCCGCTTGCGAGAAACTTTGAAATAAGCGCGCGCGCACGGCTTGCGGTATCCCGATCCCGGTGTCGGAAACGGCGAAGCGAACCAGTGCCTCGTCACCGCCGCCGCTTTGCACCGTTGCGCGCACGACGACCTCGCCGCTCGCCGTAAATTTGATCGCGTTGCCGAGTAGATTGATTAAAATCTGATTCAGCCGGTTGGGATCCCCCAGAACGACCCGGGGCATGTCATAGGAAACGAACGAAGCGATCTCCAGTTGTTTGTCGTGCGCCGCCTGTCGCATCAGTTGTATCCCATCTTCGACGACTTGTTGCACCGACATGGGAACCCGTTCGATCTCCAATTTTCCGGCTTCGATCTTCGAGAAATCTAAAATGTCGTTCAGTAAAGCGAGAAGTGTCTCGCCACTCCGCTGCACTGTCTCGGTGTAATCCCGCTGTTCGGGAGTAAGCGGAGTCTGCAGAAGTAGACCCGTCATCCCTAAAACACCGTTCATCGGCGTGCGAATTTCATGGCTCATGTTCGCCAGAAACTCGGATTTTAAGCGCGTCGCGGCGACCGCCTCGTCGCGGGCAAGCGCAAGCTCCACGGCCTGCGTTTCGGCGAGTTGCCGCGCTTCGAGGGTCTCCTGCATCAACCAAGTGCGCTCTTGCTCGGCATTTTTGGCATCGGTGACGTCGGCGAGTGTCCCGATAAGGCGTTTCGTTATTTCGCCCTGTATCCGCTCGGCGCGTACCTCTACCACCCGCTCCATCCCGTCCGGGCGCACGATCCGCAGTTCCATCGCGCCGGGAACTCCGCACTCGCGGACGCGCTCCAAGAGTGCTGTAAACAAATCACGGTCATCGGGGTGCACCAGGGCCAGACTATCGGCACCGGAAAGCGGCTGTTCCGAAGCGGGTAGACCGAAGATGCGGAACACCTCGGGCGACCAGTGTCGCCCGACACCCGACCCGTCCCCCTCTTCCCAGGACCCGACCCGCGCGATCTGCTGAGCGCGGTTCAAACTCTCCTCGCTCCGGCGCAGTTGCGAGAGTATCTGGTGATGGTACTCGTCGTCGGCTTTGCGCTCGGTGATATCGCGGGTCGTCCCCGAAACTATCTTCGAACCATCTGGCAACGTTTCCAGCCGACCGACCGACCGGAAATAGCGCACCGACCCGTCGGGCATCGTGAACGGGAAATCGTCTTGAAACGGCAAGCCGTACTGGATCAGTTCGCGCATGGCTTCTTCGGCACGCTCCTGGGCGTCCGGCGGCATATGGGAACTAAACTCGGACGCCGGGGGTGGGGTGTCGCCGGGGGGATATCCGAACAGTTCATACATCTGCCGCGACCAGGTGCGTGTGCGATTGGTGATGTCGTGTTCCCATGACCCGATGCGGGCGATCTGCTGCGCGCGATTCAGGCTGTCCCCGCTACGCTGGAGCCGCGCAGTTATATCCCGGTAGGTAGTAAGTCCGTGGTGGACGCCGAGGAAAACAAATCCGAGTGAGGCGGTGACTCCGACACAAAGCCCTGCCGCGACCATTTCGGAGTAGTAAATGTCGCGCCGGTTGGCGGCTTGACGGGGGGTGAGAAGGCGTCCCTCCTCCGAGCGCATCTGATCCAGGTGTGATTTCAAACGCTCCGCGTATCGTTCGCCGGTTTCGAGAAAGCGCACGGACTCGTCACGACCAGCATTTTTTGTCGCCAACACAGATTGCTGGTGTTTTTCATAGAAAGCCAGGGAGCGGCGTAAGCCGGCGATGTTGTTTCGTTGTAAAGGGTTGTCCCTCGTCAATTCGGCGAGAATTTCGATCTGCTGGCGCGCCTCCGCCTCCTCATGAAGGTAGCGCGCGGCCCAATCCGAGGTTCCCGCCAACAATAATCCGCGCGCCTGCTGCTCCGTGTCGGAGATCGAGTAAGCGACGCGTTCGATCTGGGTCTGAACTTGCCGCGTATGTAACACCAGGGCGGAGGACATTTTCCGCTCCGCACTGACTTTGAAGGATAAGCCGACGAGCGACAGCAGCAGAAAGAAGACAGTCACGAAACCCCAGAGTATTCTTTGTTCGGTGGATGATTTAGGTCGTTTCAAGCAAGCTCGGTCCTTGGAGATAGTTGGCACGACTTTGGTAACGTCCTGACCTATACTTATGCCACGTTTTTTGTGTTCTCAACAGTGTTTATTTGCGGTATGCCCAGTTCAACTCGAATACTGTTTCTCCTCCCACCCTGTGGAAGAGCGAACACACGGCTGCCGATTCACGGAAGTGGATTTGTCGGTCAGAGGATATTCCCCGGAGGAAACGAAATCTAGCCAGTAAGGAGTTTCACTGATGTTCAATCTTCCACCCCGGCGATACGCAGCTGTCGTCGCATCACTTTTCGTTTTTGCCACCGCCGGATGTAAAGGGACGCCCCCGAGTCAGGGGAACGCCCCCCTGAGTCCGAATGCCCCGACTCCGACGCCCGGTACAGATGCCGCGCTCCTAGCCGTGAACGACCTGCCCACAGCCGACGCGCCTAAGCCTAACGCAAAACCATTCGGTGTCGTGATCGCGTTTCCTTTGTCGGGCGATGGGGCCGACAAGAATGCCCGCGATTTCGCTAGTGGCATCGGCTACTACCTGACCGATGCGGTGGCGGGCGCGCCAGAATTCGGGCAGTCGCCGCTCCGTACGACTGTGTATCAGGTCGCACGCGAACGCAGGATCGCGTCGCTCCAAATGACGCCCGTTGAAGCCGCGCGGGTCGCCCGCGTGTGTGGCGCGACGCACTTCGGGACCGGTACTTACACGGAGAGTGCGAACCTGGTCAAGCTTACCTATGAATTGCGACCAGTCGAAGCGGGCACGAACGCTACCGGGACGTTCGCCGTCGCCGCGCCGAATCGGGAAGCGTTGATCGCGCAACTGCCGCGAATGGCACAGCAGTTGCGCGCCGCCCTGTCGGCGGCGAATTCTAACGTCACCGTGGCACCGTTGACCGGAATGACGCCGGAAACAATGGCGAAGATCGGGGCGTGTGCCGACGCCACGCAGTACACGCTGGAGCAGATCGCTTTTCTGCTCGAAACCGGCAAGCGCGTCCCGCTCGCCGCGGAACTCGCCATCTTCACGGGAACCGTGCGGAGCAGTCCCGCGCAGGCCGCACCCTATTCCCGCCTTCTCCTACAAGCCCAGCCGCGCAACACGCAGACACTCGCTTGCCTCGGGTACGCAATTCCGCAAACGATGACGGCAAGCGCACCGACCTTTTTCGCCCTCGCCGACCGGCACCCGGACAATTATCTGCTCGCACATACGGCAGCCTGGGTGGCACGAACCGGGAGCGACTGGGACCGTGAGGCGACCTACAGCGCACGCGGCGCGACGAATGCCCCCGCCAACCCGGACGCCCGTCTCGCGGCGGGATGGAGTCTTTCCCGGCAGGCGGATGCCGTGCGGCAGGGAAGGCAATCGGGCGATATGGATGCGGCGATGCTGGCGAAGACCACGCCCCTTTACATGAACTGGCTGGCACAAGTCAAAGCGGCGACGCAGTGTGACCCGCTTTACGGCAAGGCGTACCAGAGGCTGTCGAACGCCGCGACGTTCGCCGGAGATTCCAACGAAGCGGACGCTGCGATGACGATGGCGCGGAAGCTGAATACCAATTCCCCCTACGATACGTACCAATGGGCGCTGGAGATGTATCAACCGAAGTGGGGAGGCGATCCGTCGCAGTTGCAGGCGGTCGCTCGGGAAGCCGCGAGTGCCCGCTATGTGTCTCCCGTAGAAACGGTCGCCATCTATAAGCAGTTAGGGCGGGGCGGCTTCAAGGCGGAGCAGAAGCAGATGGGGGATCGCATCTTTAAGGAAACGACGGCGGCGATCGCCAAAAATCCCGACGATAATTATGCGCACTACCTGCGCGGTTGGGTCCTGACGGAGCGCGGCGACCGCGCCGGGGCGACGGCAGATTTCGCGGCGAATGTCCGGATTTTTCCAAAAGATGCCTCGGTCCGGTTCGAGTTGGGACGCAATTATACCGACATCGGACAGTTCAAAAAGGCGGAGGAGGCGTTTCGCAAAGCCGACTCCCTGCGCCCCAAAAACGCGGAAACGCTGTACTATCTCGGCTATGTACTGAAACAACAAAGCAAATTGCCGGAGGCACGGAAGTATCTGGAAGCGTCGCTCGCGCTGTCGCCGGATTACGCGCCCGCGCTGGCATCGCTCGGCACGGTATACGGTCTGATGAAGCGCATCCCGGACGCGATCCGTTGTTATGAGAACGCTCTGCGCCTCGCTCCGTTTTTGCCGGAGGCGAATGTCAATCTGGCGTCCTGCTACAACAGTGTCGGGCGCGAACGCGATACGATCCGCGTCGGCAGGCAGTTCCTACGCTACTATCCGAACGATCCCAACATGCCTCGCTTGATTGAACAAGCGGAGGATCAACTCAAGCGCAAGAAGGCTCCGACGCCGTAGTGTTTTTTTTGTCCTACGCGGACGGCGCCAACCTGACGTTGGATCGTTGTACCTGCGGTGCTCGTTACTTGTTTGATGGTTAGTTGTCGGTTGGTTCTTTCCCGCTATTGCGCCGGACACCGGTTTCCACGCTGTGGAACCCTGTGACCGGCGCTTTCGCGGGAAAACAGCAAGGGCTAACTCGGTTCACAGAGCGATAACCCCGCACCGCAGGTACAACGATCCAACGTCAGGTTGGCGCCGTCCGCGTAGGACAAAAAAACAAGGCGAGTAGCGAGCAGTTAATCGAGATCGTCAGCGTCATCGTATAGTTCCTCATCGGAGAGCGGGGACTCGGGGGGCGGGGTCGTGATCGCCGTCATTACCTGTGAGGCGAGGGTAGGCATCTCATTCAGGAACGGCGACGGACCCAGCGCCTTGCCGTTGTGGTATTGAGGCCAGGATAGCGCGAACCGCTCCTTCGCCCGCGTGATTGCGACATACGCGAGGCGGCGTTCCTCTTCCAGGGATTCGGCTAACAGTTCGCCGTCTACATAGCGCAAACAGCGGTGGTGCGGGAGCAGGTTCATCGCGAACCCGATCACGAACACGGCGTTCCACTCTAAGCCTTTGGAGCGGTGGATCGTCATGATGTTTACCGCGTCTAGCGAGCGCGACGACTCGTTGGCTTTGCGGATCTGCCCGGCGACGAACGTCAGCATCGCATCGGGCGAGTGAAACCGCGCCGACGACGCCACCAGTTCGTCCAGGTTTTCGAGGCGCGACGACCCCTCGCCGTCGTCCTCTTTTTCGCCCTCCTCCGCCAGAATGTAATCGTCGTAGCCGGAGTTCCGCGCCGCGGTCAGGCGTACCGCCGCCGAATCACCTGCCGCGTGAATCTCCTTGATCTGCTCGCGGAAGTCGCGCACCGCCACGTCCTGCGTCGTTTTGTACGAACCGCGCCGAAGTGCCTCATAGAACGAACATTGCAACTTTTCGGCAGACTCCTCGACCTGCCGGATGAAGCCCGCGCCCAAAAACCGGGTCGGTGCACCGAGACGTTTCGACGCGATGTTCAGGACCCGCTTCGCCGCCGCGTCGCCCGCCGTCGAGTGCGGGTCCACCGAGAGTTGTAAGTAGGCGAGAAGGTCCTTGACCTCCTTGCGGTTATAAAACCCGGTCCCGCCGGTAATCACGTAGGGGATGCCCATCGCGATCAGCGCGTCCTCGATAGCGCGGGAATATGCGTTCGTGCGGTACAGAACCGCGATGTCCTTGAACTGCAAATGCTCCGTGTTCAGCCGTTCGCGCAACTGCTCGACCACCCACGCCGCCTCGGATTCGCCGTCCACGTGCTGGGTCAGGAGCGGCGTTTCTCCTTCCACGCGGGTCGCCTCCATCGCCAGTCGGTAGCGGTCGTCCAAATCGGCGTGCGCGATCAGTTCGTTGGCGACCGTGACCACCGTCCCCTGCGAGCGGTAGTTCGACGACAGCCGGATAATATCGCCCAGGGGGAACGCCTTCTGGAATCCCATCACCGTCAGGCGCGGGTCGCATCCCCGGAAGCCGTACACCGACTGCCCGACATCGCCGACCAGAAACAGATTGCCGTGCTGTTTCGCCAGAAGCACCGCGAAATCCCACTGGATCTGCGACGTATCCTGCGTCTCATCGACGAGCAGATAGTCCCACTGGTTCTGGTACCGCTCCCGTGCGGCTTTATCGTCGCGCAGGAGCACGAACGCTTCGACCAACAGGTCGTCGAAATCGAGGCGTCGCGACGGCACTTTCGACGTGACATCGTTCTCCTTTTGCTTCGCGGACTCGTAGCACCGCCATATCTTCGCGGCGTTCTGCACGGCGGGTGGTTCCCAATCCGGGTTTAGCCGCGCGATAGCAGTCTCGCCGTTCTCCGCAGTATAGCCGCTGTTTTTTGCCGACGAGATCGCGAGCAGTGCCGATTTGGGGTCGAAGCGGATGTTCTGTCCGAACGGCGGCTGGGGGAGCCGCGCGTAATCGTCCGACTTGCCCATGATCGCCCGCAGGACACGCTTCTGCCAGTATTCGTCGGCGAGGTCGAACTTGCCCTCCTTGCCGAACCGCTCCGCCCATTCGCGCTTCAGGATACGGAGGCAGTGCGCGTGGAACGTCCCGATCCAGATCCCGGCAAGCGCGTCCTCGCCGCACATGGCAACGAGCCGGTCGCCCATCTCCTGCGCGGCACGTTTGGTGAACGTCGTGACGAGTATTTTTTCGGGGGGAACTCCGTCCGCGATCAGCCGCGCGATGCGCCGTGTCAGCACCGTGGTCTTGCCCGAACCCGCCCCGGCGAGCACGAGTGCCGCGCCGTCCGTATGGGCGAACGCCTGCATCTGTTGCGCGTTCAAGCCGTCGGATAACTGGTCGGTGGTCAGGGGCTGGTTCGCGGAAACTGCGTTTACGCTGTGTCGGGTAGGATTCGCGGACATGGGGCGCGCTTATGATACGCCGTGCCGCCCGGTTCGGCAAGCGGTTGTTTGCCGAGTAGACACGATCACCACCAGTATAAAGCGACCTTTGTTTCGCCGGGCAAACAGGCGAGGTAAGCCCACGCCGCCCGGTTTTCTACGGCATAGATAAGCCCTGTGTTTCCAGCCAGCTGTAACAGGGTTGCGGCAAGAACGTAGCGCAACGGTTCGTCGTAGGCGTCCCGAGTAACGTGATCGCAACCGTCCGAATCTTCCGGCAAGGGTTCCCCGCCAAGGCATCGCATCACCGCGATCGGAAGCGGTATTTCTAAGGAAGGCAGTTCACGTATCGCGACCCAGAGATCTCGCCTTCTGCTCAGCTCCAAACAGGAGTTGGCGTAACAACTACCATCTTCCCGTGCATCAAAGGGTATCAAAGTAAGGTCCGTGCCCATTTCGATATATTTTAGGGTAGCGGGTTCAGCGCGACCATGCCGCCATCGACGACGTGAACGTGAAAGTCAAAGCCGTAGAGTAGCATCATCCCGATCAGCGGGTCGCCTTCCGCCTCGTAGACCGGAACAGTGCGCGACTGCCCGTCCCAGACTACCTCCACGGCATATTTTAGGAGTGTTGTCGAACTGCCATCGCCTAACATGACGTTAACAATCCCGGTGACATCAAGAGAAAGATCATTGATGACCTCCGGCGTGAGGGTTAAGTACGCCCCGAATCCGGTGTCCAAAACAGCGCGGATAGTCACCTCATCTCCTGCCCCACCTCGAACCGCTATCGGCACTATCATCTCACGCGAAGCGGACAGTTCGCCGACAATCATACTAACTTTCCTCCGCCCAAACGTGCTACCGCACGGTATCCGATACGCACGGTGAGGAAGTGTATACCGGGACCAAACCGTTTCAGAGCATTCACCGTCACTGTCGCCTCGTCGGGAGCCATTTCGTATTCGCCAGTCATTGTGTTTATCATCAAGAACTCGCCGTGGTGATCGGCTTCGACGTAGGGGCGAATCTGCGTCTCATAAATCTCACGCCCGCGTTCGGCGACGGCATTGATAGCGTCCGATGTCATACCATATTCCCTCCGGTTTTATGATACGCCCTGCCGCTAGGTTCGGCAATCGCTTGCCTGTCTGGCAACACCATGAGTGACCTACCCTCTTCCGCCTTCGGTGACCCGACGTGCATCCTTATTCCGCTCCGTTATGGTACACTTTTACCATGCAGGCACACGAATCTGGACAGCAGGTCTCGCCCGTGGCGGGGGGCGAAACGCTCGGTGCTTCCCCTTCAGGCTTCGACTGGAACTCGTTCGCGGCTGACTACGAGGCACTTGGCGAGCCGATCAGCAGACCGCACGCCGAGCAGTCACTCGGTCTGAGCGGCGTCACCCCCGGCGAGCGGGTGATCGACGTAGCGGCGGGAACCGGTGCCTTAACGCTCGCCGCGGCGCGGGCGGGCGCGAAAGTGCTGGCGGTGGATTTTTCGCCCGGCATGGTGGCACGCCTGTCCGACCGGTTGCGTGCGGAGGGGCGGGATTCGTGCGAGGCTCGGGTCATGGACGGTCAGGCACTGGAGATAGACGACGTCCGCTTCGACGCGGCGTTTTCGATCTTCGGCGTCATGCTCTTCCCGGATTGGCAATGTGGTCTTGCGGAGATGGCACGTGTATGCGCCCTGGCGGGCGCGGCTGTGTCGCGGTGTGGACGCGGCGGGAAGGGGCGCCACCAGTCGTCGCCTTTCACGACGCATATCGCGTCGCCTTCCCTGACGCCGCACCCCACACCCCTTCCCCAAGGATTGCCCGGCTGAGCGACCCCGTCCTCCTCGCGGAGGAGATGCGAAAAGCGGGCTCCGGCGAGGTGTCGGTCCGGACGACTAGCGGCGTGTGGGAGGCTCCCTCGCCCGAATGGGTCGCCGATAA
>JACMMA010000582.1 GCA_014379275.1 Armatimonadota bacterium
CGCGGGCCGTTGCCCGCCGCGGGTTGTCCCCGCTGTCAGGTGCGGGCGTTCGTGGTTCCGGTTCGCGCGAGCGATGACCCGGTCGTCGCCGCGCGCGTTTCTCGTCTCCCCCATCCGTCCGTGGAACCGGGCGGGATAGTACCTGAGGATGCCCCCGCCACCACGAGCGACGCGATGACTCCTGTGGCGGAGATCCTCCAACAAGGAAAGATTAAACGATGAAAGTTTCTAAGTTAGGCTGTCTCGGGATCGGCGGCGCGGGCATCGGCCTGATCGCTGCCTTTCTCCTGATTTCGCTGGCGCGCGGGGGGCACATGGCTGGGCCTACCTACATCGCGCCGGGTAACGTCGGTCTGCGCATTGACAACTACCAGGGGAAAACGCAGGATACGTTGATGCCTTCGGGCGTCCACTGGCAAGGCATGTGGGAAACCGTGATCGAGGTCCCGACAATGCAACGCACTCTCAGCTTCGACAGTAGCAACGGTCCGATTGATGTCAACACCTCATCCAATATGCTCACGGCAGATGTCACGGTGCAGTACAGCGTCCGGGGCGACAAGTCCCCCGCCCTGTATCAAGACTATCAGGACACGTTCGCGGACCTCGAAAAGTTCGAGCGTGTGAACATCCGCCCCGCCATTCAGGAGGCGGTGAACTACGCGATGGGTGACCTGGACACCGCCGCCGCCATGACCACGGAGGGCAAGACGAAAGCCGAGATTCGGGCGCTCGCGATGTTGCAAAAGGAGTGGGGACCGCGCGGGATCGAGTTCCGCAACCTGCTGATTCGCGCCGTGGAGCCGGACGCGCAAGCCAAGGAACTCCTTTCGGCGACCACGGCGAAGATGCAGGACATCGAGAACGCCAAACTGACTCTGGAGCAGCAGGCGATTGATAACAAGACGGCTGTCGAGCAAGCGACGGCGGAGGCGCGCATCAACCGCGCCCAGGATTCCGCGCTGACCGACCTGTACATTCAGGACAAGATGCTCCAACAGGTGGACACGATCTACCTGCCGTCCGATCAGATCATGGGGATGATAAAGAAATGAAAAACCAACTCACGGTACGCGGCGCGGCAAGTGCGCTTGCGTTAATCGGTTCCCTTTTCGCGCTGTCCGGTTGCGGAACCGTGGTCAAGACCGGCAACGTCGGGCTGGTCGTGAACCACTACTCCGGCAAGGTGGACGGCGACATCCGCGACGCCGGGTTTAACCCGCTCCCGCCCGCTTCCGGGTATGAAATGGTCGAGATTCCGACGCACAAACGCACCTATACCATGGTACGGAACAGCGGTGAGGGCGCCCGCTCCGGCGATGACAGCGTCCGGGTCAACACGGCGTCCACCAACGTTTTGAACATTGATACGTCGGTGACGTACCACCTGGCGTTTGACCCGGCGCGCCCGGAGGATTTGAAAACCCTGTATGCAAAGTACCGGTCGCAGTTCCAGGGGACCGGCTTCGACGCGTTCGAGGAGAATCAGTTGCGCCCTCTGTTCCGCAAGTACGTTTCGAACGCGTTCGGCAAAATGAGCACGGTGGACGCCATGACCGGCGACGGCAAGAACCGGGCGGCGGCGGACGCCCGCGCGGAGCTGAACAAGGTACTCAATAGTGACTCAATCGTGATCGACGAGGTGCGCATCCGCGCGATCTGGCCCGACGAAGCGACGAAAAACACGCTCCGGACGCACCTGGTCGCCGAGCAAAATCTGCGCCTGTCCACACTGAATCAGCAACTCGCTTCGATCACGAACGCCCGCGCGGTCTCGAAAGCGGAAGCGGAGGCGAAAGCCGCCCGCATCCGTGCGGCATCGCTAACACCGCGCCTGGTGCGCTTCAAGCATCTGGATAAGATCCGGATCGTCGGCGTGCCGCGCGGCGCCATCGTGAACGCCGGGTCGGCGGAACCGCGGCAACTAGCCGGTGCCGCCCAAGAAGGGCAACCGGTGAACGAGCAACCGGCACAGTAAATCAGCGACGGGGCAGTATGACGAGGAATTGGGGGCGGGGGCTCACCGGCGCATCATTTGAAGTACGAGTCGCCCGAACTGTTTCTTTGTACGTAATCTTCTAATTATTGCGGCTGTAGATCGCCCGCCCGTTTCGCATTGTACGTGACGTAAAGAGAGCGGCGGGGGTGCGGAGCGGGGAGTGAACAGCGGCGATATATCCGGGACCGGGCCTATCCGTTCGGGGAACTCACCGCTGTTTTTGCGGAACGGCGTGCGGACGCTATCCGGGTGGACGATGTCGGAGCGCAGTAGCCGCTCGCTTTCGGGCTGCCGCGCCTCTGTTTCCTCCGGCGCGAACGACCCGCGAAG
>JACMMA010000583.1 GCA_014379275.1 Armatimonadota bacterium
GCCGTGGGTGGGGCCGGACGCCGTGTACGCCGACTCGAGATTGCATTTAAAGAGCGGTGTGTCCACACAGCAGACCGTCGCACCGTGCTTCCGCAGATCGGCCTCGACCTGTTTCAACAGCGCTTCGTCCGCATCGACGATGTACGTGCTATATACGTTTCGTAGTTCGGCCTGGGTGACGCCGTATTCCCCCATCACGGCGAGGGCGTGGTCGAGGTTCTGGGAGATTTCGTCGGTGATAACTGCGGGACGCATATTTTTGTGGCGCATTCCTTTCGTGGTTCGCGAATTAAAGTGTACGTTCGCGGGGGATACTTGTCAAGAAAATGCCGGCGTAGCCTTGACAGAGACGGCAACACGCGCTATACTTTCGTGCGTGCTTCTACTACCGCGGGACGTGGGGCGTTCGCTCTAAAAGCCGGAAGCGGATTGGGGCGAATGGCGCAGTGGTAGCGCAGGACTTTTACACAGTCAAGGTCGGGGGTTCGAATCCCTCTTCGCCCATTGTTCTGAAAGTGGTAGCACGGTTTGTCTGTTTGGAGGTGTAGCTCAGTCGGTTAGAGCGCCGCCCTGTCACGGCGGAGGTCGCGGGTTCGAGCCCCGTCATCTCCGGTTATCATACGTTTGATGATCGGCTGGGGGGTGAAAGCAAGTTGCTTTCACCCCCTGTTTTTGGTTCGAGGTTTAGTAAAGCCAGCGCATCACGGTGTTCCCGGCGTGTTCGCGGGCGGAGCGCCAGGGACGGGAGGTGACCAGGCTCGTATCTCAACGTTCGCCCCATATCGTAGCGCTGGATGCCCCCCTGCAACCTGGGTAGCGTCACTCAAATCGTATGCCTCCAGGAAGAGGAGTGCGGTGATGGGCCACACATCGGCTTTGCCAGTGGCACCCACCTGACCGCAGTACGCGGTTTCCGGTCCGAGTATATGCGGGGTAAGTTTGTGCCCGGCGCCGTTTTGACGCCGCGCCCAACTGCTTGTTTCCTCGGATCGGCGTTGCTTGTCGGTTGTGGAAAGCGGACGGTCTCCCTGGCGAAAAATGAGGACAAAAGTTTTCATGCTCTTACCCTACCGCAATCATGACGCCCCGAATTGTAAAAATTCGGCGTCTCGTGCGGGTGAGTTGTGCCGGAAAAATCTGTCCGGCGCAATGCCCACCATTCGGCGAAAATCTTTGATGAAATGTGACTGGTCGAAGTAGCCCGCAGATCGTGCCACCGCCGTGAGATCGGCACCTGTCGACTGCGATCGAACCACTTCTTGCAACCGCACCAATGAGGCGAACTTCTTAGGGGCAACCCCGACGATCCGTCGAAAACGCCTTTCGAGCGCGCTCTGACTCAAACCGATGTACCGGGTCAGGTCCTCGATCCTTTTAGGGCGTGTCCCCTGCTCCAGCCATGCGACCGCGGCTGATACAAGTGGATCAGGAAGGGAAAGGCGCATCCGAGCCATCATAAATTCTTCCACTGACTTTATACGCTCCTCGTTGTTCGGGGACTCGATAAGTTGTATGTGTAACCTGTCGAGATCTCCGGGACTATCCAGGATAGCCGCGAGATCGGTGGTCGTCCCGGCAAACTCTTCCAGCGAAGGACCCAGGAAGGCACTCGCGCCTACCGGCGTAAAGATCGCCAGGAGTACTGAATGATCGTCGTAATGCTCATGCGCTCGCAACGATTCGTGTAAACCGGTGAAAGCCGCTTGCGGTGCCGACCGGTCGCCTGCGATTCGACACTTCCCCTGGAAAGAAAATGCCGCGACCGATCCGGTGTCTGGCAGGTGCGCATCGCGATGGTGAGGGGGAAATTCTGCCACGAGAAAGCGCTTGACAAAAGGTTGCAGGGCGGAATGAGGAACCGCCTCACAAAGCTACACTGGATTCGGCGTACCATTCTTCATATCTATCGCGAACTTAAAGATACCACGCAGAACCTGTCAGGGCTTGCCGCAAAGTGGCATTTCCTATCGAAGTTTAGCGTGTCGCTCAATCGACAGCGCGGCGATTTCTTGCCTGAAAAATATTGGCGTTTAAGCAAAACAGCCCCTCCGTGCGATACAGCCGGTGGATGAAACGCCGCACCGATTCGGGCGCGATCGCCGGAAGGAATTTGGCATTTGGACATAGACGACGAATCGTATCTGAACAGCCTGGATGAGCAGGAAGAAAATTTCGCGTACATTAAGCCCCGGTTACGGGACCAACCCCGCCGCAATGTCGCCGAGGTCGCGGAAACGACCGGGTTGGAGAGCGGATTCACATCAACCTATAAGCCGAGCCGCCACGAAGCCGGTTGGCTACTCGACTCCCTACGGACATTCTACGAACAGAATCTGGTGCGTGACGTCCTCTATCTGGTCAAAGGCGGCAAAGAAGCGAACGTATACTGTTGCGAGGCGGGCACGGCGGGTCCCGCCGGTGTCGAACTGGTTGCGGCGAAGGTATACCGCCCCCGACAGTTCCGCAATCTGCGCAACGATCACCTGTATCGGGAAGGCCGCGCCGTACTTACTAGCGAGGGACGCGCAGTCAAAAATAGTGACGGTCGCATGATGCGGGCGTTAGGAAAAAAAACCGATTTTGGGGCGCAGGTGCAGCATACGTCCTGGTTGATGCACGAATTCAATACGCTGGAGCGCTTGCATCGAGCGGGAGTCGCTGTCCCCCGGGCATTCTCGGCAAGCGAGAATGCAGTCCTCATGGGATACATCGGCTCCCGTGAAGCAGCCGCCCCGACGCTGAGCGAAATCACGCTGAAAACCAACGAGGCAACCGCACTATTTCGCACCGTGTTGCAAACCGTCGAAACGATGTTGCGCGAAAACGTCATCCACGGCGACCTTTCCGCGTACAATCTTCTGTACTGGGAGGGCGACATCACCCTGATCGACTTTCCACAAATCACCAGCCCTCAGTCGAATCCTCACGCCCGCACACTTTTCGAGCGCGACGTAACCCGGGTTTGCGAATATTTCCTCCGTCAGGGAGTGCGATGTAACGCCGCCGCGTCGACGAGCGAAATATGGGGCCGGGTCGGGCTTGGGGGCGAATAAAGGGAAGGACGGCGTTTTCGCTGGACATCCTTCCCCACCAACCGCATAGCGTCTCATCCAAGTGACCTATCGCGGTAAGATCATGGTCAAACGAGTGGACTGCCTAGCCCTACAGCAGCTTTATGCTCTCCCAAGACCGCCGGGGGGACCTGCTTCATGAAGTAACCCCACGCGAGAAGGGCGATGCCGATGTCGTCCAGGATGCCGATCACCGGGATGAAAAACGGTATGTTAATCGGACTTACGGCGAACGCCCCCGCAGCCAATAACACGGCTTTGGCCGATCCGGGTACCCGGCCATCCTGTAATAGACGCTGGCACAAGGCCACATATTTCGGGGCGTCGACCGCCAGATTCTTTAACCCCGATATCCCCCCCGCACGGCGGAGCAGTTCCATCAGATTCCATAGACGCCTTAAAACGCTCATTCAATTATTTCTCCTGTTCTCCCAGATCCGAATCTCTTCTCGCTCAACCCAAGCGCATAAATAGTCACATCTGTCGGGTGGTGTTACCCAGCCAGGATCGGAGACGAAACGGTATGGCGAAGTCAAGGTTCCTGCGAAACTGATATAATCGTTGAAGCTAGGATACGCATCCGCGGTCTGAGTATGTACTTCCAATTCTTTGTCGCATAAGGTGGGCTGTCTTATGGAGCAGACTCTGTTGTGGGTGTCTCTCGCGGTCGGGATCGTTCTGTATTTTTGCCGTTTTTTGCCGCATCGTGGCGGCGCGGAAACGTCTGCCTTCGGTCAGGAAGGGTCCGCCGATGGTCTCCATCCCGCGGCACGGAACATCGCGCTGTCGGCACCGTTCGTCGGCTTACTCCTTACCCTCCCCTCCGCGGGCGGTGTTCTATTCCACGAGGGGCAACGGCTCGGGATGGGGTTCTTATTCGGAGGGATGGCGACTCTGCTCGGCTGCGTCGATCTTTTGCTTCCTTCCCGAAAAAAAGAACCTTCCATTGCCCCGTCTCCCGTTTTGCTCACCTCTTCTTACGGAACGAGCATTATCGCCGTGGTACTTTCCTTGATGTTTCTAAGGGAATCCTTGTTCGATGCGTTGATGGGGGTCGCGATCGGCGGATTCTGCGTGACGTTCGTGCTGTTTATGGGGTTGTCCGGCGAAGCGCAACAAAACAGCCGGATCGGCCGACGGCTGGCGGTCGCGATGGGGATGACGGCAGTTTTATCGGCGGCGGCGAGCCTTGGCATTTTTCGCGACCCACTGACGCCGGAACTTACCAAGCAAACCTGGAGCGCGGTATTGGTGGCATTCGCCGCTATCGGCACTCTTTTAGTCACAGGGACACAGCTCTTAGAATCCGGGCAGGGCGGCAAGATGGGGCGCATCGTCCCCCTCGTGGTTCTCGTCAGTGTCGGCGGGCTCGCCCTGTACCAAATGGCGACGAAAATCACCAACACAGCGGAACTTGCTTTGATCGGGATCGGCGGGTTACTCTTGTGGCCCGTCGCACTATCGGTACTGCGTGAGGCAAAATATCGCGGAGGAGATACCAGCGCGACGCCGGTACTCTCCGCTCCCCTACTCGCCGTTCTAGTCGTCACCAGCGGTTTTCTTGCCGCCCTGCAGTCGCTACAAGGCGTCGGGGTCGCTGTGGGCACACTGGCGCTTTTTCTCGCCTACCCGGCGACGATGAACTTAGCCGAGCGAAGCGATGCGGAAAATAATGACGACGCCCCGTCGCCGGCGATTGCCAATGGCGCCGCGGGTCTGCTTCTTTTCGGCACCCTGCTCCTCCTGTGGCGGCTTTTCGCTACCCGGTGGTCGGGCGATCTGCGCGGCGTGCTTCTCACGGATCAGTATGCCCTTTTCGGCTTACTCGTCGGCGCGGCATTGCCGGGATTACTCGCCGCCGTTCCCCACCGAATCCGTGACGGAAAAACTGTTGCGAGCGGTGGCCTCATCGGGGCGATCGCAGTCTGCGCCCTGCTTACACTGGCTGCACCCGCCGCAGTTCTGGTACTGTTCGGCGCGAAGAGCGCCGTCGCCCTGATGATCGGGCTTGCGCTGGGAGCGGTCCCCGTGCTGACGGGCGGTGCGTCGCTTCTGCCGGGTCTGCTTGCGCTCGGTGTGGCGCTCGCGCTGAATCAATTCACCGGCATCGTGTTGCCCGCTGAAACGCCGACCCGCGCCGAAAA
>JACMMA010000584.1 GCA_014379275.1 Armatimonadota bacterium
AGCCGTTGCGGACTACCGATCATATTTACCGGATGGAGATGCATCCCGAACTGCGGACGGTCGACGGCTTGCAGGATGCGCAGGTAATTGTCCGGGGAGTCGAGGTAGATCCAGGGCATCGTCTCCAAACAATAGAACGCGTGTCGCGGTTGTACGGCGTCGATGATGTCGCGCACGGTCTCCACAACGAGGTCGAAGGTTTTTTCGGAAAGGTTAGCCGGGTGGGGATCGTCCCATCGGTCACCCCGCGACCCGGCGATGTTGACGCAACACCGGGCACCGATGCGCTCGGCGAGTTCCAAACTCTGTTTACATTTTTCTATCGCCTAGCTGCGTTCTTTCGGGGACGGACTGAGCGGGTTACTCCAAGCCCCCACCTCCGCGATGACGATATCGGCTTGCTTAGCGGCTTGCATAAACGAATGAACTACAGCGTCCGGACTTCCTACAGGGACTGGGCAGTAAGCCGCACGGAAGCCGCAACCCCGTACGGCGGCGACCCAGCCATCGGGCGTCGTGTTGTCGGATACGGGTCCACCAAGTCTCATTACTGTTCTTTCTGCCTGGTCAGTATACTCACTCGCTTCTGAATATATCGCTCCAGACCGTGGCGTATAGAGGGGAAAGCGATCTCATTGAGATCGATCTCGGCAGGGTCCACGAACTCGAAGCTTTCTACCTCGTCCGAAGCACTCAACGTTTCCAGAGTGCGTACCTCGCAGACGAAAATCAGGTCGACGACGGGGAATACGACGCCTCTGTAAAGGTACGGGTTCGGGTAGGAAGAAAGGTACTCCGCGGCGACCATTTCCAGATTGACTTCCTCTCGTAACTCGCGCGCCAGGGCCGCCTCGATGGTCTCGTTCGAGTCGACGAAGCCGCCCGGCACACTGAACTTGCCTTTACCCGGATCTTTGCCGCGCCGGATCAGAAGTACCCCGCCTGCGTTGTCGGCGACGATGCCTACCACGCCGGGGGTGCAATTGATATGGAAATGAAAGTCGCAATCTTCACAAAGGAAGAAATGAGGCGCTTTCTCGGGGAAACTGTCACTCCCGCAACGCGGACAGTACTCTATGACCTGACTGAAATTCATTTCCGGAAGCACCTCGCTGGTTCATTATAAATGGGAAGACGAATGATCTGTTTCTGTGGACGCCGGTTCATCGCCGATGGAAACGAGTCTGAACTTATAAATACTTCTTTCGCCTACTTGCTCTCGCCAGGAATCCACCAGATCGAAAACGCCGTTGTAGGACCATACGCCCGGTTGAACCTTCTCATAAACGCGTACCCGCTCCGCCGGACGTCGCCCTTGCTTGTATCTCTGGGCTACTTCGTAAAACTTGCCATTCTGTGTCGGCACCCGGCTCGTGCTAAAGGACGGCTCGTCGAACAGCCCCGGATTCGGGAAGGCGGCATCGCGTGGTTCGTTATGACCCTCGTAAATCAGCGTCGATCCGTCGTCCTCAAACCGATCATCGTAGGGTGCGTTGGGTCGGACTGACGTGAGTATCACCGAATGCGCGTCGCCGATGCCGAAATACATACCGCGCCGAAGGTTCATCCCCTCACGGCTGCACATTTCCCGCTATGAGATGAGTTCGCTCGCCATGTCGCGCTCTCAGGGATCGGAATGTATGACACAGCACTCCGCGCCGCGCGAATTATAGCACGATGACCGGCGGGACGGCAATCGCGTGAAAAAATTCGTTCTTGCGGTATCATTTCGCGGAAGGGTCCGGCCGCCTCGGACAGTAGCAAAGGGATGTGCGGATTGCGTGTGCAATCGGACACGGGACCGGCGCGGTTGGAAATAAAGCATATGGAATACGTTAATCTTGGCAAGACCGGGCTCCGGGTATCGCGGATCTGCCTGGGATGTATGAGTTATGGTGTGCCGGAGCGCGGTGCGCATCCGTGGTCGCTCCCGGAGGAGCAGAGCCGCCCGTATATTTCGCGTGCGCTGGAACTCGGGATCAATTTTTTCGATACAGCGAATGTCTACTCCGACGGAACGAGTGAGGAGATCGTCGGGCGGGCACTGCGCGATTTCGCTAAGCGTGAGGATGTGGTTCTGGCCACGAAAGTACACGGACGTATGCGCCCGGATGTGAACGGGGCGGGGCTATCGCGCAAGGCTATCTTTTCCGAGATCGACCACAGTCTGCGCCGACTGGGAACCGACTATGTGGACCTGTACCAGATCCACCGCTGGGACGCACAAACGCCGATCGAGGAAACCTTGGAGGCTCTGCACGATGTGGTAAAAGCGGGGAAAGCACGTTATATCGGGGCGTCGTCCATGTACTCGTGGCAGTTTTGCAAGGCTCTTTATCTCGCCGACCGTCACCAGTGGACGCGCTTTGTTTCGATGCAAAACCATTACAATCTGCTGTATCGCGAGGAGGAGCGGGAGATGATGGGACTATGTAAGGCGGAAGGTATCGGAGTGATTCCGTGGAGTCCGCTGGCACGCGGCTATCTGACCCGGGCATGGGATGAGCGGCGCAGTACGGAACGCTCCGAGACAGACGTATTCGGTAAGACGCTGTACGTTTCCACGGAAGAGGCGGACCGAAAAATCGTCGAGCGTGTCGAACAGGTTGCAACGGCGCATGCGGTGCCGATGGCGCAGGTTGCGCTGGCGTGGATGCTTCAAAAAGACCCGGTCACTTCGCCGATCATCGGGGCGACCAAGCCGCACCATCTGGAAGACGCGGTCGCGGCATTGTCCCTGCGACTGACGCCGGAAGAAATGGCGTCGCTCGAAGAGCCGTATGTACCGCACCCGGTCCTCGGCTTCTCCTAACAAATCTATGCAAAAACAGGACATACTTCACCGAATCCTCCACCCGGGGGTAGTCGCGGTCATCCGTGCCGACGATTCGGGACAACTCGTGAATGTTGCGCACGCTCTGGAAGCCGGGGGCGTCACGGCGATGGAAGTGACGATGACAACCCCGAACGCTTTGGAAGTCATCCGTGCCGTGGATACGGAACTG
>JACMMA010000585.1 GCA_014379275.1 Armatimonadota bacterium
CGCACTCTTCACCCAGGAACGGACCAGGCGATGCGAACGTTTGCGCCCCGCGTGTATCCCGAACTCACTGTCGCTTCCCTGTGGCGCACGTAAACTGCGCTGGACGCGGCGGATAGCGCGGCGTTTGAGCAGTTCCCGGCGCCACTTATCGCCAAGGTCCTGTGGGGTGATTTCCATGCGTCATTATACCGGACAGAGGCGTGGTTTTGAGGTCATGAAATTGCCCCCGCCCCCAATTCTGGGGGAGCCGGAGGGCATAGCACGGAGGCGTCACGTTTGGCCGGCGAACGATCCTCCCTGGCATCCCCTCCAGTTCCCTCAGAATTGGGGGCCGGGGGCGACAATCGCCTTACGCAAGCACCTCCCGCGCCTTTTCCAGTTGCGCCTTCACCGACTCGGGCGAAGTGCCCCCGCGACTGGTTCGCGCCGCTGCCGATGCTTCCGGTTGCACGGCGAGAAGCGCATGCTCGGTGAAACGCGGGTCGAATTGTTGCAGATCGGCGAGGGTAAGGTCTTCCAGCACCCGCCCCGTTTCGATACACTGGCGGACGATCTTTCCGATGATCTCGTGGGCTTCGCGGAACGGCACCCCGCCCGCCGCCAGAGAATCGGCGAGGTCGGTCGCCGTGGAAAAGTCGCCGCGACACGCCTGCGCCATGTTTTCCGTTTTCCAGGTCGCGCCGACAAACAATCGCGACATTAGTCGGACGCACATCAGGGACGTATCGAACGCGTCGAAGAGCGGCTCTTTATCCTCCTGCATATCTTTGTTGTAGGCGAGGACGAGCCCTTTCATTAGCGTCAGTAGCGTGGTCAGGTCCCCGTAGACGCGCCCGGTCTTGCCGCGAATCAGTTCGGCGACATCGGGGTTCTTCTTTTGCGGCATGATACTCGAACCGGTCGTCACCGCGTCGGAAAGCTCGACGAAACCGAACTCTGGCGACGACCACAGCACGAACTCCTCCGCGAGGCGCGACAGATGGAGCATCAGGAGCGACGCACACGAGCAAAACTCCACGGCGAAATCCCGGTCGGCGACGGCGTCGAGCGAGTTTTCCACGACGCCCGCGAAACCGAGTTGATCCGCGATGAACTCCCGGTCAATCGGGAACGGCGTCCCGGCGAGCGCACCCGCGCCGAGCGGCGACAGGTCGGCGCGTTTCGCGCAGTCGGCGAGACGGGAATCGTCGCGGGAAAGCATCCAGAAGTATGCCAGCAGGTGGTGCGACAGAAGCACGGGCTGGGCGTGCTGGTGGTGCGTCCGACCGGGCAGGATCGCGCCCATTTTCGCGTCGGCGGTTTCGACGAGAGTCCCGCGCAGTTCGGTGATCGCGGCACACAGTTCAACGATAGCGCCTTTGAGCCAGAGCCGGATATCGGTCGCTACCTGGTCATTCCGAGACCGGGCGGTGTGCAGTTTGCCCGCCACCTCGCCGATACGCTCTTTGAGCATCCCCTCCACGGCGGAATGAATGTCCTCGGCGGTTTCGGGAAGTGTCGCTGTCCCGCTCGCTAAATCATCGCGCAGCATCGTCAGCCCGGCGACGAGCGCATTGCTCTCTTCGGGGGATACGATCCCTTGTCGCCCTAGCATCTCCGCGTGGGCGATACTTCCCGCGATGTCCTCACGCCACAAACGCCGGTCGAACCCGAGCGATTGGTTGAACTGAAATACGAGGGCGTCGGTTTCGCCCTCAAATCGTCCGCCCCAAAGTGCCATAGTGCAGTATGCTACCACGTCACGGTGGACCACACCCTCCGTCTCTCCTTGTAGCAGACGGTTATAGGGACTTTTGGTGAATCGACGTGTACGTATCGTCGTAGGGCCAGCGGTCGTCGTCGCTTTTGTCGCAGCGGACGAAGCAGCGGTTCACCAGAAGTTCGATACGCTCCTCCATAGTCAAAGCGTCGTCCCCGAGTTCGCCCTCCCATTCCGTATGCATTTTCCACCTGTCCGGCGCGAATGACGCCGCATATTCCGAACCATCGCCGAGCGGGTGCTTCCCGTCGACGTTAAAGTGGTAGTAACCGCCCGAATCGTAGTCGCGGCGGAACGAGGTTGCCCACTGCGAGTTGCTTCCCCAGCCGTGCGACAGATCCGAAGCGTTCCGCCGCACCCGCCAGTAAGTGAAATATAAACGCGAGTCTTCTGCTATCTTTTTGTTGATACTGTCTGGTGCGCAACGTAGCCGGACGCCCGCTCGGGCGAACAGCATTTCACCGAACATCCAACCGGGCCAGAACGTATGTTCCACCACCGCCTCCCCTGTCCAGGTAGGGTCTTCCACAACCTCCACTATTTCGTGGCGGAACGGGCAGTAGGGCAGGAAGTCAAACGGCTCGAAGCCGAGCGCGAGGAAGAATTCAAGGTATTGATCGGGGCTTGCCATCGCAACAGGCCCGCTTGCCGCCCCCGTTCTTGCCATCCAGTCACGCCGTTCGCCGTCCTGCTGGGGGTCGGCACCGTAAAAGTCTTCCCCTTTCTGGAAGTCTAAGATCAGGTGATCGTGCAGGCGGCTCAAAGCATACCACTGGTGGAGGTCGTCATGATGCACGGGATAATCGTTCCCGCGGGTGTTCAAACCGCGGTACGGTTCTAGATCCCTGAGCACCCGTAACACATTCGGAATCCACGGTACTAGAACGTCGCGGTATCCTTGCCCTGTCGGGTAGCCCGAAAACGCGCGACACAGGTCGGAAAGCCGAGGTATTTCTTCGCCTATCATCAGGTTCCCCCCGCCCCAAAGAGCCTCGCTGGTTTACGCTACGCACGCTCGTTATTATCCCGCGCGGTCGGCGCGGGATAATAAGAAACGGCATCTACCGAGGCGGATTCGGTCAGAATACGTTCTGCGCGCCCGATTTCTAGAGCGCGGAAAATTCGCGGAATTGACGTCCCTGTCCGCGTGAAGCTAGTTCGCTCGTTGTGTGCGGCGGGCCAACACTAAATCGGCGGCGGCTTCCGGTTGCGGGTCGGGCGCGGCGGAGCGGCAGGACCTGGGGCTCTCCCCTACCAATTCCATCCCACCCGCGATAAGCATCCTTGATGCGAGTATATCACCGGTAAACTCCGCGCACAGACGGTATCATGAGCGGCGTGAGCCTTTCCGAATCGCCTTCCCCGCGCCGGGTTTGTATTTTCTGCGGTTCCTCCTTCGGGACGAATCCCGTCTACCGCGATGCCGCCGAATCCTTCGCCCGACTTCTTGCCGAGAACGGTATCGCCGTCGTTTACGGAGGCGCGTCGGTCGGTCTGATGGGCGCGGTCGCGGACGCGGCACTTGCGGCGGGCGGGGAGGTGATCGGGGTACTCCCCCGCTCCATGATGGCGAGGGAGATCGGGCACTCCGGCTTGACCGAACTGCACCTCGTCGAAACGTTGCACGAGCGCAAGGCGATGATGGCGGAACTGTCGGGGGCGTTCGTCGCGCTCCCCGGCGGTTGGGGGACGTTCGAGGAGATGTTCGAGGCCCTCTCCTGGGCGCAGATCGGTTTGCACAGAAAGCCGTGCGCACTGCTGAACACGGATGGTTTCTACGACGCGCTTTTATCGTTCCTGGAAACGGCGGTCACGGCGGGTTTCGTGCGTCCCGAAAGCAGTGCGCTTCTTTTGAGCGATTCCGATCCGGCAATTCTCCTAAATCGCCTACGGGGTTACGTCGCGCCGGTATATGATCGCTGGTCGGGAAACGCGGTCTGACCCCGATGCCCGAACCCTCTCGCGCCGCGAACGGCAGACAATCCACCCTGACTCCCCGGACCGCGTTGATCGCCACGTTCTGTTCGCTCCTCTGGAGCGGCGCATATGTGACTGGTAAGATCGCTATCGGCACGCCGGACGCGCCGGGTTTCGGTCCCTTCCGGCTGGCGTTTTTCCGGTTCGCTATCGCGGGAGTGCTTCTCGCAGCATGGCTTTTCTGGCGCAACCGCGCCGCGTTGCGGGTGGCACGGGAGGACTACTTCGCGTTCTTCCGGCTAGCTCTGCTCGGAATGGGGCTGACGTATGTTTTCAACTACGGCGGGCTTGCGCTCTCGTCCGGCACCGCCGCCGCGCTGATCATGGCGTCCGAGCCGGTCTGGATCGCCGCGCTCGCCGTCGTCTTCCTGAAAGAGCGATTGACCGTCCCACGCCTTTTCGGGATCGTGTTCGGTCTGACGGGCGCGGTAACGGTGGTGCTGTCCACGCAGAAAAGTGGCGGGGCGGGCGGAGCCTTCCCGCTTCTCGGCAACATTTTGATGGTGCTGTCGCTTCTGTTCGAGGCGGGCGCGGTCCTTACCGTGAAGCGGCTCACGGCGCGGTACTCCGGTATGACCATCGTGACGTATGAGTTTTTACTCGGCTCACTTCTGCTGGCGCCGTTCGCTGTCTGGGAAACGATGGCGAACGGTGCGGCGCATCCCACCAATGCGGCATGGGGCGCGTTCGCCTATCTTCTGACGGGGTGTACCTTGCTTGCGTACCCGCTCTGGTTCCGGCTTTTAGAAACAACGGACGCGTCGGACGTGACGCTGTTCATCTTCCTACAACCGGTCGTCGGTACGCTGATCGGAGTGGCGCTTTTGCACGAACCGTTCACGGCGTGGGCGGCGATCGGCGCGTTTCTGGTCCTGATAGGCGTGTGGAACCTGACCGCAAGCGGCAAACAAGGCGGACGTTTATAAACGCCCGACGCTAAGAAAGCACTTCGCCGTAAGAGGATTCAAAGGAGCTACGCACGGCGAAGAGTTCCGTGTCGGATTCCGTCGCGAGAGCAGGGAACGTTTGCGCGAACCGCCGCAGAAAATTTTCCGCGGCCTGATACGCCGGTTTTTCGTAACGAGCCATGACATCGGACTTTGTTGCGACTCCCGCCCAGAACGAGACCGTCTTTTCCAGCGGATTCTGAGTCAAGTGAAATCGTTCGTGAACCAGTGTTTCCGCCAGCCCCAGAAGCGTGCCTCCCGGCGCGAACGGTTCCGGTCCCAGCGTGATGGTGCCGAGGAGCCCGGCGTGCGCCCGATCCTCCATCGTCGCGACGTAACGGATCCGCCCCGCGACCAGCATTTCCCGGAGCGATTCGGCTTCCGCTTCATAGCCGGGGACCGAGCCGATCAGCGCGATGGCTTGTGATAACCGCTCCCGGACTGCTCCCGGTATTTCGCCACTCATGCGGTTCCTAACCTCTTTATCCGGTAAACGTTCTCCGCGACCATGGTGTCGGTTTCCGGCGTTTCCACCACGACCGCTACCGTTTCCGGCAGGTTCGGATACGATTTGAGCCGTTCGAAGAACGCAGCGAAGCCGGTGTAGCCGATTTCCCCGTCGCCAATGTGGGCGTGCCGATCCGACCTAGAGCCGCACTTCTTATCCGTATCGTTGGCGTGTATACAAACCAACCGGTTCATGCCGACATTAGCGTCGAACTCGTCCAGCACTGTCTGTGCTTGCTCTGCGGTACGATAATCGTAGCCCGCGACGAAAATGTGACAGGTGTCGAGGCACGCCATCACGCGCTCCTTCTCTTGGACTTCGGAAACGATTTGTGAGAAGTGCGCGAAGGACCCGCCGAGGCAGGTCCCCTGTCCTGCCGTAGTTTCCAGCGCGACCCGCACCCGTACGTCAGGCAGTTGCTCGTGTAGCCAGTCGAGCGATGCCGACAACTGCTTCATAGCGGCTTCTTCCCCGGCCCCCGTATGCGCCCCCATGTGCGTGACGAGGTAATCGAGTCCGAGAGTTTCGGCACGTTCCATTTC
>JACMMA010000586.1 GCA_014379275.1 Armatimonadota bacterium
AGACACTTATATTTTTCGTCTCCAAAAGCGGCGCGCACCCGATCCTGCTGATTCGCGCGCAGGAAGTTATACAAGACCTCCCCGGTGTAAACCGAACCGAGAGAGTTGAAAGCTTCCTTGGTAATCGGAGCCAAGTCTTCCAGCGTCGTGTTCCGTGTTGGTGAGACCAGGTGCAAGGCAAAGGGAGCCTTGGGTGCTGTAAAGGACGTTTCCTCCGCCCGCTGTTTGTCCAGTGCGCCGCCGAGTTGCTGAAGCTCAATGATCATCAGCGGGGGCATGTGTGTTTTTGCAATCTTCACCAAGCCCTCCAAAACCGGATCGCTCAGATCTTGCAGGCACTCCAGGTGACTAAAAGACGGCGCCCCCTTCGTGCCCGACGCTTCATCAAGTTCTGCCATCGCGGAGTAAGGGCGAACCTTCAGATCGTCGAGCGCCGGGATCTTGAAGTCTTTGATCTGCTGATGCAGCTTGTCCGCCGTCGCGAGGTCGGCATGGCAGATTCCGATGGCGCAGGTTTGCGTGGCGCGGAGATGCAGCAGAAACGCGGGGCGGGGGGGAACTTGCATCAGTCGCAAGATGGTGCTTGTCTCCTCCGGCAGATGGGCGGACCAGTCCCGATAGAACCGAAGCACCTCGGGGGCATCCTCCATCCGGTAGTAGGCCATGCCACCGAAGACTTCACTTACAGGCACCAGTTTCACGGTCAGGGAAGCAACGACCCCAAAGTTTCCGCCGCCGCCGCGAATCGCCCAGAACAGATCCGCATTCTCATCGGTGCTCGTGACCACTACCGCCCCGTCGGCAAGAACCACGGTCGCCGACTGCACGGCATAACACGCGGCACCAACTTTGCGTCCTAGCCAGCCATACCCTCCGCCGAGTGTGTAGCCGATCACGCCCACGTTAGAGACCTGCCCCGAAGCGTAGGCTAATCCGTGTGGTTCAGCAGCGGCAAGCAGTTCCCCGGACAGCACCCCTGGCCCGACGGTTGCTGTCCCCGCCGCCGGGTCAACGGCAATCTCCTTCATTTCACTGAGCCGTAGAAGAATCCCCTGGTTGCACGGGACGGCGATGCCATGTCCTGTGTTTTGAACGCCGAGTGGGAGGTCCAGTTCCCGAGCGGTGCGGATCGCTTCGACGATGTCCTGAACGCTGCGGGCGTTTACAATCGCAGAGGGCAACTGCTCCACGACCTGCAACCAGAGAGTACGCTGCTCGTCGTACCTCTTGTCACCGCGCAGAACGACCGTGCCGGTGATCCGCGTCCTTAGCTGCTCCAGTGCCGTGCTGGGAAACGATTTGCTTGAGAACATGAACGCCGCTCCTACTAGCTTTATTTGTATTGGTCTCTTTCCATAGAGTTCAACCTCTGGAGAGTCCAAGGAATTAGAGGGCGTCCCAACGATCTGGGGGCTGACGTGTGTATACCCGCAACACATCTCGGCTAAACCGAATGCGGTTACCGATTCTTCCTTGTCGAATGGTCAAACAGAGGGTCAGGTATATTGGTTGGAGATGGTCGAGCGGCAGATCATCCGCAAGCATATACCTGGTTAGGCAACGTTCGATTCGCTGCGGGCACGAGCGATGCCAGCACCGCCAATTCGGTACATGATAGCTGCCTGAAAACCAGCTTGTTAATTTCTGAATTATTTGGCGTATAATCTTCTGGATTATATGGCATGTTTTATCTTCCCGAAGAGAGGCCGGTTCCGATGAGCGAGCCGACCCGCGAACCGGCAAGTGCTTTGACGGCACTGTCGGAAGCCGAAAGGCAGGTCGCTCCCTGTGCCGTCGAACAAGCGATGCCTGAAGAGTTTCCAGATGGCTGTAGCAATGCGGAGGGAGGACTTGCCGTGATGATCGCATCACCAGTCATTGCCTTGGGGCGATAGTGGTTGGCACGGGGACGTTCCTCATAAAGACCAAGCGCGTGCAGAGCAGTACGAAGGTGGTGAGGACGGTTCTCGGTCAATCCGACGCAGGTCAAATATGAGGGAAGGTGAGGCAGTTCATGAGTAGTGCGGTATTGAATAAGCCAAGCGCGAAAACCACCGTTCATACGAACGGAGTCGTCGGTAACATAACATCACGCCGCCTTCCCAGGAAAGTTGACTACCCGGAGGGGGACGGTAAGCCGATGGCAGAGACGCCGGAGCATGGCGACGCGATGTACTACGCGGTTTCGGCGGCGCGCGCCGCGCTTGATGGAATTGCCGACGTATACGTCGCGGGAAACAACTTCGTCTATTACGTAGAAGGCGATGTGAGGAAGCGTGTCTCACCGGATTGTTATGTCGTCCTTGATGTACCGCGTCGCGCCCGCCGTTCCTACAAAACGTGGGAGGACGGCGGGCGCACCCCGAACGTTGTTTGGGAGTTTACGTCGCGCAAGACGGCGAAAGAGGACCGTGAGGATAAATTTGTTCTGTACGAACAAGTATTGAAAGTGCCGGAGTACTTCTTGTTCGATCCGCTCGATCAGTATTTGAAGCCACGTCTGCAAGGTTATCGTCTCAACAGTAACGGAGCATATATCCCTGTCCTTCCAGACGTGGAAGGAAGATTCGATTCGGAGCAGACTGGCATCAAAATGTTCGCGGACGGACAGATCTTGCGGTTCGTTCACCCAAGCACTGGCGCGATTCTTCCCACGTACGCCGAAGCAGAAGCCGGATTGGAATCTGCAAAGCGAAACCGCGCCATTCTACAGAATGCCGAAGCCGAAATCGCACGGCTCCGCGCCGAGATTGACCGGTTGAAAGCCAATGGATAATTTCAAGCGAATCCTTCTGTACCTGAAGCCCTACCGGGTGCGCGTCGCACTGTCGGTCGGGCTGATGTTTCTGGTCACGCTGTCGGCGATCCCGATGCCGCTTTTCCAGCAACAGGTTCTGGATGTCGCGATCCCGAACCGGGATACGAAACTCCTCGTCTACATCTTCTTCGGGATTCTCGCGCTGTACGCCGTGCGCGGCGCGGTGTCGTATGCCCTGCAATACATCATCGGGTGGCTCGGTCAGCGTGTCGTTTTCGATCTGCGCTTTCAATCGTACCGGCACCTGCAACGGCTTTCACTCGCCTACTACGACGGGCGACAGCCCGGCAAGATTATGGCGCGGCTTACGGGTGACATCGACGCGATCCAGCAGACATTGACGCAGGGCATGGTCTTCCTCATCACCGACCTCGCCACGATTGTGATCGTTCTCGGTTGGCTCTTCTATCTGGAATGGCGGCTCGCACTTCTTACCCTTTGCGTCCTGCCGCTTTATGTCATCAACTATAAACTGCTCCTCGGCAAAATCCGTGAAGTGTCGGTGGAATTGCGCGAACGGTGGGAGCGCATGATCTCCGGCCTGACCGAGAAACTGATCGCGGTCGCGGTGGTGAAAGCGTTCGCCCATGAACACCACGAGACGGAAGTCTTCATGCAGACGGTGAAGTCGAACTTCGAACTCGCCATGGAGCAGACGAAGCTCAACCGCTTCTTAGGGTCGACTTCGCAAATCATCCGCATGTCCGGCACGGCGGCACTGCTTTGGTGGGGGGGCGCACTCGTCAAAGGGCAACAACTCACGGCGGGCGAGTTGTTCGCGTTTCATTCGTACCTCGCCTATCTTTACGACCCGGCGGTACGCCTGGTCGACTTCAATGTGCAACTGCAATGGGCGACGGCGGCGATCGACCGCGTTTTCGAAACGCTCGATACGCGACCGGAGATTTTGGACAAACCGGACGCGATCTATCTCCCCAAGGTTCGCGGTGAGGTCGAGTTCCGCGATGTCACCTTCGGCTATGACGGCGATCAGCCGGTATTGCACGGTGTTTCGTTCCATGTACAACCCGGTGAAACCATCGCGATTGTCGGGCCATCCGGCGCGGGGAAAACCACGGTGGTCAATCTGCTGGCCCGCTTTTATGACGTGCAGGAAGGGGCGGTCCTGGTGGACGGCCACGATATTCGGACCGTGCGCCTCGAAGCGATGCGACGTCACATCGGCATGGTCGCGCAGGAAACGATCCTTTTTAGCGTGACGCTGAAAGAGAATATCCGCTACGGCAAGAAGGACGCGACCGACGAGCAGGTCATCGCCGCCGCGAAAGCCGCCGATATGCACGAATACATCGTCTCGCTCCCAAACGCCTACGACACGAAAATCGGCGAGGACGGCATCAAACTGTCGGGCGGGCAGAAACAGCGCATGGCGATCGCCCGCGCCCTGCTCGCCGACCCGCGTATCCTGATTCTGGACGACGCGACTTCCGCACTGGACTCGCA
>JACMMA010000587.1 GCA_014379275.1 Armatimonadota bacterium
GATGTTGAGCATTACCGCATCGTCCGCCAGGACCGCGCTGACCGGGAACACGCCGCCGCTCAGCGCCTTGCCCAGCACCAGAATATCCGGGCGGACGTCCTCGTGGTCACAGGCGAGCATCCGTCCCGTGCGGCACAGCCCCGTCTGAATCTCGTCGGCGATGAACAGAACGTTGTAACGGTCGCACAGTTCGCGCACCGTGCGCAGGTAACCGCCCTGCGGGATTACGACGCCCGCCTCGCCCTGGATCGGCTCGACCATGAACGCCGCGACATGCGGATCGGAAAGCGCGGTTTCGAGGGCGGAAAGGTTGTCATACGGCACGAGCACGAACCCCGGCATAAACGGTCCGAAACCGTGGTAACTGGACGGGTCGGTGGACGACGAGATCGCCGCCAGCGTTCGCCCCCAGAAGTTACCCTCGGCGAAAACGATCCGCGCCTGATTCTCAGGAATGTTCTTGCAATCATAGCCCCAGCGCCGTGCCAGCTTGATCGCCGTCTCGCCGCCTTCGACCCCCGTGTTCATCGGCAGAACCTTGTCGTACCCGAAATATCCGGTGATAAACTGCGCGTACTCGCCCAGAAGATTGCTATGGAACGCGCGACTGACCAGCGTCAGTTTTTGCGCCTGCTCCACGAGTGCGGCGACGATGCGCGGGTGGCAGTGCCCTTGATTGACCGCCGAGTAGCCGGAAAGAAAGTCGTAGTATCGTTTGCCGTCCACGTCCCAGACGAAAACGCCCTCGCCGCGCTCCAGAACAACGGGCAGGGGATGATAGTTATGCGCGCCGAACCGCTCCTCTAAGTGGAGGAAATGCGGAGTTTTTGATGACATAAGCGTAGCCGGATATGCCTTTCACAACGTCGAATCCTTAACAATTCAGACAGTATGAATGATTGTATCATAACTGCATACACAGTCGCCGGGAGCCCCCCGACTCCCAATTCTGGGGGTCGGGGGCCTCCCTAATGTTGCAAATGTCTGCTACAACAACCGTTCCACCAGAAGCTCCGCAACCTTCGCCACCGCCTCGCAACCCCGGTTCGCCACCGTCCAGCGCGGATCGGCGACGCCCTTCGTGTACACCGCCAACGCCACGTGCCCGAACGGCGCGACCGTACGGCGCACCACCCCCGCGTCGTTGCGGACGCCGGTTACCGCGCCGGGTTTATGATGCACGGTGAACGGCGGCGAGGTGGTGTCCAGGTCGTCCGCGAACGCGTTAACTTCGAGGTAGCGCGGCAACATCGCCGTATCGTCGCACATCGCCAGCAGTGCCATCATCCGCTCGCACACCGCGGGGGAATGCAACGTGCCGGTCGCGACGGCGTGCATAAAGCGGCACATATCGGCGGGCGTCCCGGTCGCGGTATGCGACGGATCGTCCGGCGTCAGGTGAAAGCGGATCGGGCGGTGGATCACGGTGTCCGTCATGCCCCACGTCTCCCGCATCCGCCGGTTGACAACGCCCGGACCGCCCACCGCGCGAAGCACCGCGTTCGACGCCGTGTTATCCGACACCGAGATCGCCAGTCGCGAAAGTTCCGCCAGCGTGAACGAATGCCCCGGCTCCAGATCGGCGAGAACTCCCGAACCTGCCACCCTGTCGTCCGCCCCCGACGTGACCGACATGTCCGGCGCGAGTGTGCCCTCCCCGATCTGCGCCCACATCTCCGCGACAATCGCCGCCTTGATCACGCTCGCGGTCGGAAAGACCGTCCCGGCGTTATACGAGACGGTCTCCCCCGACGCGCTACCGACCGCGCAAACGCCCAGAATCCCCCCGCC
>JACMMA010000084.1 GCA_014379275.1 Armatimonadota bacterium
CGTTGGACCTGCGGTGCTAGGTACTGGTTAGTGGTTGTGTGTGGGTCCTTTCCCGCGAATCCGTCGGTCACGGCTTTTCACTGCGTGAAAAGCCGTGACCGACGGATTCGCGGGAAAATAGCAAGGGCTAGCCCGGGACGTGCAACACCTATCGTAGTCACAGCACCGCAGGTGACAACGATCCAACGTAAGGTTGGCGCCGTCCGCGAAGGACAAAAGAACCCTCATAGACAGAACGGGGCGAAGACACGCCTTCGAGGAGAATACAAATGCCTAAATTAAATGATGCGACTATCCAGCAACACAACACCGTTCAGAGCCACTACGGGTTCTCGGCGACCAAGATCGACAACCTCGGCGCAAGCGAGTACACCCTTGCTTCCGTTGTCGTGGACGTTAGTTCCTCTGTAGCGTCGTTCGCCGCAGAGTTGACACGCGCCGTCAAAGAAGTCGTTCGCGCCTGCAAGTACAGCCCGCGAGCCGACAACCTGATGATTCGCGTGACCCAATTCGCCACGCAACTGGACGAAGTCCACGGTTTCAAGTTGCTAGAAAACTGCAACGAGTCCGATTATGATTGCGCGCTGACGGTAGGTGGTTCGACCAGCCTCTATGACGCGAGTGCGAACGCCATCGAAGCGACCTCGACCTACGCGCTGGACTTGAAGAAAAACGACTACGAGGCGAACGGTATCGTGGTCGTGATCACAGACGGGGATGACAACGCCTCGACCCTTTCAGTGAGTGCGGTCAAAAAGGCGCTCGTCAAAATGGGACGTGACGAGTCCTTGGAATCACTGGTGACAATTCTGGTCGGGGTCAATATCCAGGATAAGCATATCGGGAAAAAATTGAAGTCTTTCAAGGACGACGTCGGCTTCACGCAATACGTCGAACTCGACAACGCTGACGCGAGAACGCTGGCGAAACTCGCGGACTTTGTTAGCAAATCCATCAGTGCACAATCGCAAAGCCTGGGCACAGGGGGACCGAGCCAGAGTCTGACGATCTGAACACGGGTTCGGGGGTAACGGGTCAAGCCCTCCGTTACCCCGAACGAAAGGAGAGCAACAATGACCCATTCGGACGCTGCATTCGTTATCGGCAAGGCACACAAGATATGTCAGGACTACGCGCTTACGGGCGACGACAACGCTCTATTTTCGAGTGTCTGGCTGTCCGACGGCTGTTCGTCAAGCCTGCACACCGATATCGGTGCACGACTGCTCACGCACAGGGCAGTGAACAGGATTCCTGATTTCGCGACCGTCATGCACGCGGGGGGCAAGTCACAGCTGTCGTTGCTGGATGATTTTGTCCAAATCAGCGTGACCCTTGCCGGGACGATCGCCGGAAGCATCGGTGTTCCTGCCGACTGCCTGAATGCCACCTTACTCGGTCTAGTGGACGGCGTCGATCGGAAGGGGGATCGAACCCTATACGCCGTTCTCTACGGCGACGGGGCGTTGGTCTGTGGGATGGAAAACGGCGAGCGGGTTGTGTTTCGCTCCGAGTATCCTGCGAACTTCCCTTTCTACCCGGCTTATCTGGCGGACGTGAAGCGGCGGCAGATCTGGGAGCGGGTTCCCGACAACCGGCACACAATCACCCGTACGGTTCTGGATGCGGGTGGCGGCATCCGTGAATCGGAAACGCTCTCCCCCGAGGATGGATACCATCTACTGGCGCGTCCGGTAGCGGGTCTGCAGTGGGCAGCGATACTTTCCGACGGCATCGAGTCATTTCAGCAGCGCAGTGAGAGCGACGCTTGTTGTTCCTTCGCGCCGGTAGACTATCTGGAGGTCATCCGCGCTCTCACGGCGTTCAAAAACTTCACGGGTGGGTTCGTGCAACGCCGTATGCAGTCTTTCGCGAAGGAATGCAGCCGGCGGGGGTGGCACCACAACGACGACATATCCGTCGCCGCGCTGCATTTCGGCGACAAAGGCGGGAAAGGGTAAACGATGGACCTAGTGATTCAAGGCAAAGGAAAGATAAGCCTGTCCAAAGCCGATTTCAAGGCGTCGGGCGGGGAAGGTAGCGTCTACTGCCGTGGTGGCACCGCCTATAAATTGTACGGCCAAACCGATAACAGCGGGAAGTTCATCGTCAACACCAAAAAGATGATTCCCGCCGGGAAGATTCAGGAGTTAAACACTCTCACCGCTCCCAACATCATCAAGCCACAGGACATCCTGCTGGACGCTTCCGGGACCCCGCTGGGCTATACCATGCGGGCATTGCCGGATGCGATCGCCCTGTGTCAAACGTTTACGAAAGCCTACCGGGACCGCAGACACATTACTCCGGATCACATGCTCAAACTGGTGCAACAACTTCAGGCGGGCGTGAGGCACGTCCACAGGCAGGGGGTTTTGATCGTTGATTTAAACGAGATGAATTTCCTCGTGGACACCGGCTTCGACCAGTTATATTTCATCGACGTGGATTCGTATCAGACGCCCCACTACCCGGCTACTGCCATCATGGACTCCATCCGCGACCGTCATAGCACTCAGTTCAGCCAAAACACGGACTGGTTTTCGTTCGGCATCGTCAGTTTCCAGATGCTGGTCGGTATTCACCCGTTCAAGGGCAAGCATTCGACTCTCAAAACGCTCGACGAACGGATGATGGCGAACGTCAGCGTGCTCAACAACGCCGTCAGTGTCCCCGGCGCCTGTCAACCGTTCGATGTAGTACCCAAGGTTTATCGGGATTGGTACACGGCGGTTTTCGAGCGTGGCGAGCGGGTTGCGCCGCCGGACGGCCTTATCAGCACGGTTGTACTGTCCCCCGTTATGAGCTACATTCTGGGATCGGACAACTTCATAGTCGAGGAAGTCGGCTCGTATGACGGTTCCGTAGTGACGGTTGTGAGTAGCAATGTGTTGACCACGAAAGGCGTTTGGGTCGGGAAGCACCGGGTCCGGCTGGTCGCGCCGGGTTCCGTTTTCGGTGCGACACCCGCGTACCTGCATCCCGTCGTCGGTTGGCTGGAGCAGAATCAGCTACACCTCACCGATATTTCGCGCCAGAAAGCTCTTGATATTTCCGTGAGCGCGGACGAAATCATGGCGACGGGGGGGCGCATCTATATCCGACAGGGGGATCTGCTGATGCAAGTTGCTCTGACCGAGTTGCCGACGCGGATTCTGGCCAGTGCCCAGATAGTCGGAAAGGTACTGGGGCAAGCGACACAGCTATTCGAGGGCGTCGCCGTGCAGGACCTTTTGGGCGCGACCTACCTGGGACTTCTGCCTGAGTCTGGGTTTCACGAAGTGCGCGTCCCCGAATTGGACGGCTATCGTTTGGTGGATGCGAAATTCGAGCGCGGCGTTTTCGTTTGTATCGGGCAGAATAAAAGTGGTCGCTATGATAGCCTGATCTTCCGCTTCGACGCGGCACTGGAAAAATATGACGTCCGTCTGGTTGAGGACATCACGCTAGCTGGCGTCAACTTCACCGTGCTGGACACAGGCGTGGTCGCGCTTCTTAACGACGAGGAGAAGCTCGAACTATTCGCGAAAACGCCCGGTTCTTCCGCCCGGAAAGTTGTCAGCGACAAGGGGGTCGACGGCTCCTGCCGCCTGTTCTCGCGGGGCGCACAGACCCTGATCGCTCGCGGCGGGACATTGTATACAATCACGATGAAGAAGGTGCCTTAGGGGCGGGGAATTTTATTCCTCCGGAGGCTTCCCTTGGAGGAGTGAAATTTCCCGAACTCACAGTCGGTCCAACAGATCGTCGAAGCGACCGGCGTTTATCTCGCGCTCTACCTCCGACCAGAAGACGTACAGGGAGTCCCCCATGGCTTGCTGTCCGTTGATCTGGTACTCGTGCGCGAACTGCGTAATACGCCGCTCCACGTCCTTGATCAAGGCGGTATCGCGGGCGTCGGACTGGCGCGGTCTCGCACCGGGTCGGCGTTTCAGCGCATCATAGGTTCGGACGGCGGCGAGGGAAACACGAAGCGACATGAGACGCTACGCCTCGTCCGGGTCTATGCCGAGTTCACGCAACCGGATCGCGAGTCGCTCGGCACGCGCCACGGCGGAATCGCGCTCGGCTTCGGCGCGTTGCGCGTTCGCTTCGGCGCGTTCGCGGGCGTCATCCATCTGTTGTAACGTTAAAAAACGGCGTCCATCGGGGTAGAAGATTTCCATGTCCGCGTCCATGTGCGGGACGAAGCGGATTCCGAGGATCGGAGAAACGTGCTCGTCCTGCCAGTTGACGGCGCGTAGCCGATTTTCGCCGTCACCGGTTTCTCCCGAACCGCGCATCCAGACGGATAGATCACCGTCCTTCGGCTCATAAATGTAGTATTCCTCGACGCCGTAGCGGTCGTAAAACTCGAACTTGCGGGTCATTTCACCGGCGCGATTCCCTGGCGACATGATTTCGAATACAACCTGAGGAGGGACACCGTTTTCTTCCCACTGCCTGTAGGACCCGCGGTCCATTTTCGGTCGCCCCACTGCCACCAGAACATCCGGGGATTGTCGCAGTTTCGAGTCCTCCTTCACCGCGTACCAGAGCAGATCACCGGCGACGAAAACGTCGGACCGGTCTTTGTACAGCAGATCCAGGTTTTCCTTAATCGTAACAATCCACCGGTATTGAATCGTGTTGTCGGACATCGGCCTGCCATCACTATCGGGGTACAGTAGTTCGTCCGCGTCATATACCCCGTGCCCGATGGGCACGGTCGGTCGGATAGCCACTGCCGTGGAAGTGTTCATCGTCTTAATTTCTCCCACCATTATTATAGCCGATTTTCGCACACACTCCATGTCTTCTCCTACAGATCGGCAGGGGGCGCACTCCGGGCGGACAGGGCGAGTCGTGTACGCCGTATCTCTTCTTCCAGTAGTTCCATTTCCGGCAACACGAGGCGATACTCGGCGGCGAGGATGCGGCTTTGCTCCTGCCTTCTTCGCAAGGCGTAGCACCACCTGAGCAAAATCGGCAGGGTCAAAGGCAAAACTGCCGAAGAAACGACGGATGCGCTGATAGCGAGACTCGATCTTCGCCCCAGTTGGACAAGCAATTCGGGCACATCGTCTGCGCCGTGAGGAGCGAAACCAACAACCGCGAGAGAAAGTCGCGGCGCACGTCGTTCCAGTGAGCAGGCGCAAGCGCATCTTTGATACAATCCAAGTCGGAAAGAGCGAGCATCGGTCTCGCTTGTGGAAGGGAGGTTTGGCGACTTTTCCTACCACAAATCACCCCTGATCGCCTTTACGACTGAACGCTAAAAGAACGCATGAATATTATACGATACGTAGCAGGGGGGAAAATGAACTTCGTGATCCTTCTCAACGGTCCGATCAACGCAGGAAAATCCACGGTGTCCAAAGAGTTGTGCAGACTCCACCCATGTATGGCGCATGTGGAAGTAGATGATCTACGTGGGTTTATCGACTGGATGCCGTTATTCGAGAGCATCCCACTGAATCTCAAGAATGCGGCGGCAGTCGGGCGTAACTTCTTGGAATATGGTCTGGACATCGTTATCAGTTATCCACTGAGACTGGATGATTACAAATATCTTGTCGATTCACTGAATCCCTATCCCGTATACAGCGTCACTCTGATGCCACCACTATCCGTGGCGCAGACGAATCGTGGCGGGCGCGAACTGGAACCAGATGAGGTCGAAAGAATCGCCGTTATGTATCAGGAGAGCCCGCCGCGATTCGAGACAATACTCATCGACAATTCCGAAATGACGCCGACCGAGACGGCCTCGCTCATTTTGAACTGGATCTGTGACTCAGCGGCCAACAAGAAGTAAACTCCTCGCGCCATTGTGAGCAACGTGACGTAAAGTAAGCACTCGGTTTTGTACGGTACATAGCTCCAGCACATAGGGTCTTTGACAGCGGCTATCGCGTCAGCGACCGCGTCCGACGCATCGCCCCCGGCGCGAAGGAGGGCGGCTTTGTTCTGGGAAATCTGTGTTCTCTCGTATACCTGCGTCGCGACCTGCCGATCCAACTGCCGGAGAGACCAGCCGCCGCGCACCGACTCTTGCTCGTAAAACTGCCGCGCGGCTTCGGACTTCACTGTCAATAAGCGCACGTAATGCGACCACGAAAGCGGGAATGACCGTGCGAGTTCGGCGAGATCGAATTGCGCAGACACTGTCTGCGCAATTGACCACGACTGGTAAACAGTCGCATCGTTTCCAAATTGCGCCGCCCGAAACCGCGCCCGAACTGCCGGCTCAGTTCCGAGTATAAACGTTCCATGACATAGTCGCCGTAGTCCGCGCGGGCTTTACCGTTCTGCTCGAAAACAACGATGCGCCGCCCGATCTCGTAGTACGTCGCGGTCAGGATCGCGTTCACGGAACGCGCCGCCTGTCGCCGCGCTTCGGCAAGCAAGTCGGCAATTTCGTGCGCGAACACATCTAGAGCACTATCGTTGTTTATCTCGGACATGGCATTTTCTCGGTGCCCATTCATCACACCCTGCGCCGGGCAAGAAACACCGCGCCTGACCAGCGCGTATATCAAACTATGATTGCTGAACGAACCGACAGCAAAATTATTTTCAAACTGTATGATGTGGCACGTCTTGCTAAAGACGTGCCGGGCACATCGCTACGCGCCGGTCAAACCGGGACCATTGTGGACCGACTCGCCGGTGGAGCGTTCGAGGTTGAGTTTGTCGATCCGTTCGGTTGCACCATAGAGTCGCGCGGCTTTTACGCGACGGAACTACTCCCCGCCGAAACAAAATAACCTTATAAATCGAACAGCGTCATTTGTTGCTTGGCGTCCTCTTTCGCCTTGCGCTTCGCGCCGGTAAGCGGTTTTGGGAACAGTCGGTCGAAGTCATCGCCGATGGCGGCTTTTAAACGCTCGGCGAACTTGTACAACTTCGTCTGGTAATACTCGATGTCCTCGTCCGCGCTATAGTCGGCGGCGAGGGCGAGCGATTTATCCTCGCGCTGGTACAGGATCGCGTAGTCGCCGACCTGTAAGCCCTTCATCGCTTCGGCGTTCCGTTTGCGCGCCTCCGATTTGAACGTGTTTTCCGTGACCCGCTCACGGCGCGCTATTTCCTCGATACCTAGTTCGCGGTTCTCGATCTTGTCCAGAATCTCGTTGTAGCAATCCGCGAGGGATTCTTTGTCCTCGGCGAGTAGCAGGTCAATCGCGGCGTTCATGAAGCGACGCCCGAACCGCTCGTCGGCGCGGGAGCGTAGCGACGACCCTTTGAAGATCTTCTTGCCGTCGTATCCGACCAGGACGTAGTTCTTGGCTTTGAGCGACAGCATTACCGCGTATCGCCCGTCGAACGCAAGACGGATCCCTTCGGGTAGCGTTTTGCCGATCCCCTCGATAAAGGTTTCGTCGGTGTCGGGCTGGCTCCCCTCCGGCATCTGGAAGTACACGCCGTCGGTGTCGATTTCGATCACCGTCGCGCCCTGCGTTTCGAGTTCGGAGGCGATCTGCTTCACGATCTCCTGCCCGATCTCGGTGACTTTACCGGCGGCGACGTAATCGTTGAAATAGAACGGGGCACCGAGATACCCGTAGAACGAGTTGATCAGTAGCTTGTACGAGTTTTGCAGACCGTCCCAGTACGACGATGCCTTGATATTCTTCGCGTCGTCGTACTTCTTGGAACGCCCTTTCGCCATCAACCGCCGTTTTTTCAGTTCGCTGAGCAAGGGCAAGAACAGATACAGCGTGTCGGTGGACGACGTGATCTGGTTGGTGAGCATGATGCTCGGATACAGCGACTCCACATCCGCCTTGACGATGTTGCGCAGCAGGCCGGAAACACGCATTTCGGTGTAGCCACCGGGGTACGGGACCGGGGCTTGCTGGCGGGCAACGGCCTGACTGCGCTCCAGATACGCCCGCACGAAGATGCTGTTAATTTTCTCGCCGGAACCGGTGACACACACATTCTGGTACGAATCCGGGACCATCTGCGCCTGA
>JACMMA010000588.1 GCA_014379275.1 Armatimonadota bacterium
GACGAGGTGGATTCGGTCGGCGAAAGCGCGTCCCGCCCGATGACGAGCACGGTACCGGTCGGTGCGGTAGCGGGCAATGCCGCGAGAGAAAGGACCGGCTTCGCCGTCATGCCCAGATCGGGCAACTGTTTCGCGAGAGAGCCTTTCGGGTCATATAGGAGAACGGAAGGCGACGCCGTCGCGGGCGCATTCGCCGCGACCTGCCCCGCCCGCTTCGCCACCGGCTTCCCAAGAACGCTCCACGATTTTTTGTCGGAATAGACCGTTTTGCCCGCCACTGCGACCGAAAGGTTCCAGGCAGTTTCCATGCGCGAACCGGCGGGCACGACGGGTATCGCCACCGTGACCGGGAACTTCGCCGACTCGCCCGGCGCGACGGTTTTCGTGACCGTGCCTTTTGACAGCGTCTTGGCGCCCGACGTGAGCGACCAGTTGAGAGTCAGCGGGCGGGTTTCCCGGAACGAATCGTTGAACAGCCCGATAGACCGCTTCACCTTCGCGCCGCCGGGGAAGGTCGCGTCCCACTCTTTCGCGAACGCCGCTATCGGGGCGTTGGATTTGTGTTGCTCCGGGCTGTCGCTTCCCCCAAGCCAGAAATGATACGCCCCGTACTCCGCCCAGCGGTAGCCCTCGGTGAGCATCCGCTGGATCAGACCGACCGCGTTTTTCGTCGCGCCCTTGCCCTGGAACGTTTCCTCGCCGCCGATGAACGCATAGTCCGCCGGGTTGATCCCGGTCGCGAAGTAGTCCTCGCCCAGATAGCGCGGGCGTTTCTTGTCCCACTTCCATCGCCCGCGCCCGCCGCCGTCCACGTTGTCTTCGTAAGCGAGTGCCGGGTACTTCGACGGGTCGCCCGAGTAAACATAATGGTCGCCGTGTATCGGGAACAATTGGTCCTTACCCGCGCCGCCGCCGTCCACCATTGATAGGCGCGTCGGGTCCGCCTTCGCGACCGCGTCCATCACTTCCTTGGCGCGGGTTTCGAACTCGTCCATCAAGCCGCCATACAGGTTGATGCAGTTGATGTACAGCCATTCGTTCTCGATACTCCATAGTTGGATCGACGGATGGTTCCGCTCGGCTAACACCTGCTGCACCATCTGGTCGCGCCAGTTGTTTTGCAGCTCGACTTTGGTTTCGCTGTTGTACAGTTTCTTGAGTTCGGGGTCGCTCTCGATGGCGTTATAGCCGATGGCTTCGCCGTCCAGGATTCCCGAGCGGCGCACTACGATCCCCTCGCGGTCGTACAGGTCCAGCGCGGCGGCGTAGTCCATGCCCAGCCACTTCTGTCCGCCCTGTGCATATCCGAACGACCGCGCGAACCGTTGCCCCGTTTTACGATAGTTCTTGATCCACTCCTCGGGCGTCGAACCGCCGGTCAGGTCCGCCCATCCGTGCCACTTGACGCCGTTCAGCATGAAGTCCTTGCCCTGCGTGCTCCACTCCCGGAACCCGAAAGGTGTCTCGGTCACGTCGACTGTTTTTCCACCCATCTTGACCGTCGTGCGAAGCGTATACATATGCGGCGCATCCGGCCACCAAAGCGTTGCGTCCTCCCATTTCCCGGAAACTTCGACCGTCTTTTTGGCGTCATTCGGGACCGGGAAAGTTTTCGGCACAATCGCATGAACGACTTCGCCAGTCTTCGAGTCGACTACTTCGCAGGCGACTTCTGCGTCCGCGTTTTTGCCTGACACGTTGGAAAGCGTCACTTCGGTGGCAAGCGATCTGTCTTTGACGCTGGGCTTGACGAACACGTCCGCCGCATACACGCTTCCCGCGGCAGTCAGCGTCGGCGCGACGAGGATACCGCTCTGCCACGCGTGCCAGACGGGGTACGAAAGGTCCTGGAAGCCGTTGCCGACGAACGAAAGCGGGATGTTGAACCATTTCCGCAGTTTCATCGGATTCGTCGGCGACGCGGTGTAGGCGTACCACGCGTCCCGAATCCCGACGCGGATTTCATTCACCTGTCCCGGTTTGACCGCTTTCGTGACGTCTATCGTGAACGGGGCGTGCGGGTTCTTGTTGAAACCGCACAGCACGCCGTTCACGACCACGGTAGTATTCAGGTTGTTTTGCGGGAAATAGATCGTGAACGATTTCCCTGCCATGTCCACCGGGACATTCACGCGCGTCCGGTACCATAGTCGGTGCGCGAACAGCAGATCGGGGCGCGACTCGTTCTTGTCGCTCGGCACCGGGATCGCTGTCCAGACCGGGTTCGCGGGCACGTCCTCGAACGGCTCGGCGACCGGTTTCGGCAGTTGCTCGTCGGCACGGCAGACTTCCCACAGCCCGGCGAGTTCCACCGTGGAGCGGGATGCCGGGAGCCCCCCAGCCCCCAATACGAACACATTCTCCCGCGCCTGTGCGTCTTCCGGCGCGTTGCGCAACTCGCCCGGCTTGTACTTGCTGTTCGGGCGGAACTCGCCGTTCGTCAGGCACAGGGCGTCGGACGCATACAAAATACGTTCGGGGGTGCCGTCCGGCTTGTTGCGCTTCGTCAGGCGAATTTCAATCGTATGATTGCCCGCCGAAAGGTTGGGCACGTCGCCGAGCTTGAGCCAGGCGATCTCCACCCAGGTTTCGATGGCTTGCAGGTCGGTGGTCAACTCGTCGGGCGCGACGGTCTTCCACGCGCCGTTGTCTACCCGCCACTCGAACGGCGAACGGACGAACTCATACCCGATCCGGTTCCACAGTTGGTAGGTACCGGCTGTCTTCACTTCGAACGCATAGCGCGCGACTGCTCCCTCGGCGGCAACGTCGGACGCGGTCTTGTCCTCGCCGACGTTAATCTGGAACCAGGTTTCCCCGGACAACAGTTCCTTACGCCCCCAACCCGTAGCGTCCCATTTCGGGACCCCGGTGACCGAAGTCGGTTTCTCGCTTTCCAGCCAGATGTAGGCGGGGGCGGTGTCGGCGGCGGCAATCGCTGTACCCGACGCGAGAGTGAAAAGCGAAAGAGACGAAAGAAAACGGCGTAGTTTCATAATACTTTAGACCATAAACGAAAATCGAAACGTAAGAAAAACGGACGAGGGTGTGTCGGCACCGTCCGTTTTCCGAGAATAGTTACTGCTCTGGGATTCGTGCTACGAACCGGTAGTTGCCGGGAACAAGCTGCAGGACCCCGCCCGCTTCCTGAACCGTGATACCGTTCCCGTCGATGACCGGATGACCGCCCTCAGTGACGCCTTCCGGAGACAACCCGGCGGGCAGATACGCGGTCGCCGCGGTGTTCGGCGGGACGGTTATCTCCCAGATCAGGGTATCCGCCTCAAACCGCCACGACGAATCAACGCGGCCATACACCGTTTCCAGGTGGGCGCGCGCGCGCGTCAGTCCGCTCCCGAACGGAAGCGGCTTCAACACGATGTGCTTGTATCCCGGCTTCGCCTCATCAATGTCGATCCC
>JACMMA010000589.1 GCA_014379275.1 Armatimonadota bacterium
CCCATGAAGTAGTCGAATCTCCCCCGAGGTGTCTATGAAAATCAGGGTAGTGAACACGTGGTTCGCGCTATCACACATGAATTTCAGTGAGTCTTTGTCAAAGCCTGAGGCGAGGTCCGCTTCCCGTATCCGCGCGGTGTATCCGCCCCGCGCACTCGGGCATTCTTGCCACAAATACAGATACAAACGGGATAACTTCCGCCCTGCGCGTCGGCGTTCCGTGATAACCTCAGCGGTCCGGTCTTCCGTATCGTGCGGCGTGAAGACGAGGCGATCACGTTCAAAGTCTATCGGGCTGATCGGATCCGGGGGACCAATCGGGGCGACTTTTGCTTCATAAGCCTCGATGAGTGTTATCAGCACCTCAAGTCGTTCGAATTTTGGCGCTCCCGGTTCGGCGTCGAAAATGCGTTCAACTTCCGCTAACCCCGCTTTGTAATCCGCTTCGGTTCGTATCGGACGAATCTCCATGCTTTCCTGCTATCTGCTTATGCGTCTGCGGCGAGTAGTCGGGAAACTTCGGCGTGGAGTAGTACGGCGTCGGGGTTGTGCTGGAGGGCGTTGTGATATTTCCCGCCGAAGCCCTCCGCGCCTTCGCGCGGTTGAATCGTGGTCCGGATCTGTTGTAACAGGGCGTCCGCGTCCGCCCGGGGTACCGGTTCCTTCGATTCCGCCATTTCGTCTACCTGCACGATGAACTCCGACAGGACACGTAGCCAAGCGAACCAGGGGTCGTTCAGGAGCAGTTGGAGCATCTGCCCGGCGTTGACACGCCCGTACAACCCCTCGTATTCGGCGCGCTCGGCGTCGAGGATGGATTTGTGCAGGCGTAACAGACTGCGCCCGGTGCTGTCGAGGCGGGCACGCGTGGCGTCGGAGATCGGGGTGTCGGTGAGAATATCGCTGGTCATTTCGGTTACTTTTTTACTGGGTTGTTCCCACGGTTAGTGTTTCTCGAACAGAAAGGAGACGAGGCGCGGGATTTCTCTTTTGTCCTCTTCGTGCCACCATTCCTTCAAACTTCGGAGCGCTAAACTCTGTTCGTCAGCGGCGTCCGTGAAATCGGAAAGGTGATGCGTGAACGCCGCTATTTCGGTCGTTTCGTCGCCCCGTTGGAAATTGGCTTTCGTGCCCCCGTACTGCCGGAACGGGTGCAGTTCACACAAAAAGAATCGTCCGCCGGCCGTGAGTACGCGTTCCACTTCGGCGAAGATGAAGTCGAGATCCTGAATGTGCTCCAGCACCAGGTTACAAACCACGAGATCGGCGGAGCCGTCCGGGTACTCCCATTTTTTCGTGAGATCCGCGACCGCGAACGTGACGTTTTCGAAGCGTACCTTCTGCTCGGCGCGAGCCAGCATCCCTTTGGAAAAGTCGACGGCATGAACCGTCTCGCCGATCTGCGCGAGGAACATCGTGTTCTTGCCCGTCCCGCAACCGAGTTCGAGGATAGACCGGAAACGACCGCTTTCGAGTGTCTGCCGGGTGGCGATCTCGTCTAAGTCGCGCGTCAGGTTCCGATCCGCGTCGTACGTCGCCGACCAGTTTGTGTATGCGTCCTGAATTTTCATGGCGATACGATCCGCCCCGGCGATATTGCGAATCGACGCAGGGCAGATCGTATTGTACCGCAATCTAACGTCATGTCAGATCGTTATGCGTCGGCGTCGTACGTCTGTCGTGTACCGGTTGCGTCGGCTCTCTCGATGGCAGCGATCAAACGATGTCGCCGCACAGCCGCGTCGAAATCGGGCGCGAACGCGGTGCCGTCCTTTATGTCCTGCGCGAACCGGGAATACAGACTGGCGACATTAACTGCCGGTCCCACTAGACCGGCGGGGGCGCAATGGTACCGGTCCGGTATCGTTAGCAGTGCGAGCGGGTCGGCGCCCCGCGCCCCCTGTAGGGACAACTCCGCAATATTCGCGTAACCGTCCTGCGCGGAAAGAAGGAGGCTTCCCTCGGTTCCGTTGATCTCCCAGGTAAAATCGGGGTGGGGCGACGGCCCGCCGTGATAGTAGACCGATGCGAGTCCACCGCCTTCCAGTGTTCCACCGATAGCGACCTGGTCCTGCGCCGTCATCGGAACGGTCGCGTTATCCCGGACACGAAACGCTTCGCCGCGCCGCGCGATCAGCGTCGACGAAACGGTCGCGAACTCGCCGAGAGCGTAGCACAACTGCTCCAGCGCATGCCCCACGGCGATGGTAAGCAACGTCGCCCCGTTTTCCTTATCCGCGTGAAACTCGAAATGGGGATCGAGTCGCCCGGTCCAGACATCATCCGGGCCACATCCCCGGATACTGGTGCCGAGTATCTTCCCCACATAGCCGTCCGCGACCAGATCGCGCAGGTAAACCACCGCGGGCGCGAAACGCCCTTGTAGACCGATAACCGTTCGTACTCCTTTCTCCCCTGCGAGGCGGGTGATCTCCTCCGCCTCCGCCAGATTGCGCCCGAGGGGCCATTCGCAATATATATGCTTTCCTGCGGCAATAGCCGCCGTCGCTACCTCGTAATGCCGCGTGACATTCACCGATACCGTCACCAGTTCGACTTCGGGATGGGCAACGAGTTCGCGGTAATCCGAGAACGCCAGCGGGACTTTAAACGCCTCGCGGGCCGCCGCGGCTGTTTCCGGTCGGCTCGTACTGATGGCCCGCAACTCATACTGAGGAAGAGCCGCCAGTGCGGGCACATGCGCCACCGCCGCCCATCCGCGTTCGGGACTAGCCCCGATGATTCCGACGCCGATCGTGTCTATCATAGTATGTTCTTGATCTTTCTAAGCGGCGCGATACGATCACTGCCGCACACAATGCTCCGGAAGTGATTCGGACTCCGACCCGCGATCAGGGCGTTGCATTTCCCTTAACCGTGATTCGCCGGAGAAACTCCTCCCGGTGCTTTTCCGCGTGGTCGTGCCACAAAGTCGGCTTCCTGCCAGTTATCTGCTCAAAATTGTCGAATACATCGGCGGCATCCACGAGTGACCGATCCGCCGTGCGCAGGAATACGTTATGAACACACCGAGCGTAGGTGGGTTCGATGGCTCCGCTGTCAAGCACTGCTTTCAACCATTCATCAGGGGAACGCGGTTCATAACGCAATGGTATGCGACCACTTTAGACAGAATGTCGGCAACCTGACCGACCGATAAACGCTCAACCGCCAGAGGGTAGGTATGCCCGTGGTGTTTGTGCGGCGACCACAGTATGGTGGCTGCCACCGCGGCGATATCATCGGTATCGATCCAACTGACCGGGGCATCTCCGGTAAATTGGTAAATGACCCCATCTTGCTGTAGCGAGAAATTAAGAATGTTTTGCATGAACACATTTGGGCGCAGATGCGTGTAGTTGAAACCAGCCCATTCGATATAACGCTCTATCATTTGATGCCACCCGAGATGAACGACGGTAGTGTCATCGTTCGCCCACGCTCCTAGATGGACGATGTGACTCACCCCGGTCCGCTTCGCGGCATCGATCACAGCTTTGCTTTGTGCCAGCATCTCGATGGTGTAGCCGGTCAGTAGAAAAAGACTATCGACTCCCGTGAGAGCATCCAGAAGTGGTTTGTTTTGCTCTATCGGTAGCCGCTCGATCCCATCCAGATCAAGAAAGGCGGTTTCTATTCCCAATCGTTGCATCGCCGCCGCGGCGTCCGGTCGGCGCACGGCAGCGCGAACCTTCACCGTGCCGGTTTCCGGATCGGAGACTAACTCCCGTATCAGAGCACCGCCGATGCCCCCGGTCGCTCCCATTACGAGTATGGTAGGGAGGTTTGTACTACTCATAGCGTTTTTCTTTCTATTATTTGCGACGCGTGCGGGCGGCCCGGTCGACGCGCCTCTACTTGCCCGTCGGCGGAGTGAGGTAGATTTCGACTACATTCCGGCCGGGGAACCCGATTTTGATCACAGTGCGTTGACGGGTATTTTTGTTGGCGTACAGGCGGCGCCTGCGATGCGCGGCAATGGAGATCTTTTTGATGTTCGTGCCTTGCGTCGGGCTTACCGATTCGCACAATATTGGGGGATTTTCCGGTTGCCGTTTCGTTGTTCTGAGATAGCACGAGCAATGCGTGTCGGCGATAAGCTTGCTGTGGTCACTCTTAGTAGGGAACGAAACAAAACGGATCGCGTTTGCGTGTATCGACTTCATGAAGATCCCCTTCCGTCTATTGTTTCATTGCCGTGTCGGTGATTCCATGATAGTTTGTCGGCAATGCTTAGCCGTTCGTCCGACGACGTCGAAAATCTGCCCCCCGACATGTTGAGTGAGGTTCTTCGGGATCTGCGAATATCCGGAGTTTCCTACGGACGGTGCGAACTAACCCACCCCTGGGGCATCGACTTCCCGCCTCAGAGTCCGGCGCGGTTTCATTTCGTGGCGTCGGGCTGTTGCTGGCTGTACAGCGCAGATCTCGGGTGGATGCGGTTAGAGGCAGGTGACGTTGCGCTTCTTCCTCACGGAGCCGGGCACGCGATCGCGGACGCGGTTCGCGGACCGACGCGACCCTTGAATGAGATACCTCTGGAACAGATCGGGGATAAGATCTACCGCATGTCCAGCGGGGGCGGGGGGGCGACCTCGCTTCTTTTCTGTTGTAGCGTGAGTTTCGAGGAGCCGTCGATTCATCCGTTGCTGGAACTGATGCCGTCCGTACTTTTGGTACGCGGGGTAGCCACCGACGACGCGACATTGCCGTTGATTTTGGAGGCGATGGCGAGCGAGGTCATGACACAACGGGTCGGAGCCGCTACCGTGTTGACCCGGCTTGCGGACGTAGTTATTGCGCGAATCATCCGCGCGTGGGTAGAAGCGCCACACGCGGAGACGACGGGGTGGCTAGCCGCGATCCGCGATCCTAAACTTGGCGCGGCTCTGGCGGCGATCCACCGCGATCCGGGGCACCCGTGGTCGGTCGAATCGCTGGCGGCGATCGCGCAAACGTCCCGTTCGATATTCTCGGAGCGTTTTACCGGTACTGTCGGCATGTCTCCTGCCCGCTATCTGGCGCGCTGGCGCATGCATGTCGCGAGTGTCTGGTTTCGGAGCGAGCGCCTGACGGTCGCGCAAGTTGCCGAGCGGCTGGGCTACGAGTCGGAAGCCTCGTTCAGCCGCGCGTTCAAACGGCTTGTGGGTGTCCCGCCCGGCACACTGCGCCGGTAGAGAGCGGTTTCGTCAAATATCGCAGGCGTCGGCGATGAAGCAGGCTTTTTTGGCAATCCGGGAGGCGGCGGGGGAATCATAGACCACCAGGAACGATTGCTTCCCGTCTTCCGACCGACGAAATGTCATCCCTTCGGCGTGGTCCAGTCCTTCCAGGTCGGCTTCGGCGTCTTCCTTACCTGGTAGCGACAGATAATCGGCGGTGTCGAAAACGGCGTGCCCGCCGCACGCGTCGTCGCCCTGCCGCGAAAGGCGGGTGATACGAACGGTCTCGTCGGACGCGACCCAGAGCGTGTCGCCGATCTCGGTAGCGACAGAAAGGTCGCCGCGCTCTTCGACCCCGTCCTCGGTGCGGCTGAGTTCGGCGTCGAACTGGAGCAGGACTTTGCGTAGATTGGGTTTCATAATGGTTGATACCCTGCACAGTGATTTCCAATCCCGGCGGAGCAGGAGTACTCAGGAAAAATCAACGGCGCGGTCGGCAGCGTGAACCGCGCGGTCGGGGCACCAACTACCGCCTCTGCTGCAACCGATAAAGTGTTTTGCGGGTCAGATAAGGCATGAGAGTGACGGAAAGGGTGCGTTGCCCCGCGTGTCAGGCGGTGAATGCGGCAGGGCGCAAGAAGTGCGACTTATGCAGTGCCTTGCTACGTCCGTCAACCCTGCCGCAGAGCAGTACGAGCGGGGTGTATTGCAAGAATTGCCATGCGACACTGCCGGAGAGCGGGGGCGTGTGCGGGAAGTGCGGGTGCGTCGCAATGATGACGGAGGCACGGCCCCTGTTGGCCCCTGCGTCAGATGCGTCCGGGACTACCTCATCGAAAATTAGCCTTGTGGACGCAGGTGGATTTGCCGCCTCTGCCACGCCGCCGACCGGATGGGCGGTCGTGCGACAGCAAGGAGGGCAGGTGGTGCTCCGGCGCACTGTTTGGGGCAAGTTTACCCGCGATGCGGCAATGCCCGTCGTCCTGATAGTGTTCGGGCTTATACTGGCAAGCCTGCTCTCGCCGCGCCGAGGCACTTCGTTACTTGATAGCGGCCCACGTACTCCCCTCTTCGTAGCCTTTGTTGGTATAGGCATTGTGACTGCTATTGTCTGGTTATTCTTACGGGAAGAGGAACTGACTATCGGACCGTCGTTTTTGGAAAGGCGACACTGGTTACTCGGTCAAGTGCGGTGCGACACCCTCAAGGGGGCGGGCTACCTGTCTGTTTCAACGGTAAAACTCGGCGTGCGGGAGCGGGGCGGACTGGACGTTGTGCGTACCCTTTATGCGACCGGCGACGGGGAGCGCATCCCTCTGGCGCAAGTAACAGAGCATCACGGACGGGACAGTATCAGCGACTCGATCGGATCCGATGGGATTTCGCAAACGAGCGACTATATCGCGGCCCTGACTGGTTGGGAAACGGTTGATAGGGAAGCGTAAACACGGTTCGGTTTCGTTCCCTGCCTTTGATCGCTGTCACGCTCAATCCGTGCCTTCTACAACCCTTGAATGCGGAGCCTGTAGCGACCTCGCAACTCAAACCGATTACACTTCAATCTCCGGGTTCGCCGCGATGACGGTTTCCGCCGCCTTCCAAATTTGAGGAAGGGATTGTTCGACCTGTTCTGCACGCCTTTGAAGGTCCGCGAACGAGGCGATGCCCAGATCGGCGAGCAGGTTCTGGTAGCCGGGACGGAACCGTGCCTGAATCTCCACGGGGGCGTCGCGGGTGAGCACGTCCTGACACCGGGAGTAGGTGGCGAGCATCCAGAAGATCGCCTCGCGATGGTCGCCGCGTTCGATCATCTCCCGGCTTCCGTCGATCACGACTGGACGCCCCACGTCGCTCAAATCGGCGGCGAACCGGTACGGCGTTTTCAGGAACGTTCTGGTCGCGTCGAACACCGCCGCGAGTGCGGCGAGATGTTCCTCGGCACGCGCCCGGCGCATCGTCGCGCATCCGAGCAGTTCCAGTAGCGGCTCGTAAAAATTCAGAAGGTCGTAGTCGCTCAGGAGTTCGCGCGTCGCCAGATACCGCCGCCGCACCGTCGGGTTCCGCATCCCGGCGGCGAGCAGGATATGCGTCGTGACGCCCGCCCCGAACAACCACGCGGTGACCTGATCGTGAAACGGTGCGGACACGTTCAAGGAACGAAGAAGGTTCAGCACCTTGCTTCGGGCGTGCTCGCACCGTTCGTACACCCACGCGCGTTTCGCGTAGTCGTGGGACACCGCCGCGTGGAGCCTACCCAACTTACCGGCGGGATCGGCGATAACCCCCGGCACGCGGAAACTGCCCGCCAGGTGGTAATCGCCCAATATCTGCTCGGCGGACAGAATCGCGTCGCTCGAAAGATACGACACTTCGAGTAGCACTCCCTGATAGCGAAACTTCCCCAACTTCTCTGCAACCTCGGGGGAATCCAGTACCACCATAACGTCGACATCCGAGGTTGCCGGGAGCGACCCGTCGTCCGGGAGCGCGTTTATCGAGCCGTGGAAAAAGGCACCGCGAAACCCCGGCATTTTCGTACCTTCGTCCGTCACCCACTGTCGCGCTATTTTTCTGGCGTCTCCGGCAAGCGTTGCTACTTCCACGCGTCGTTCCCCTTCATCCCGTTCGGGAACTTCGTCGGACGTTTGGAAACGTCCGTCTACTCCACCCGTACCCGGTCGGTGCCGGTACGCCCGAACGTTTCGGGGGAATACATCTCCTCCGCTTTGGCGGGCGGGACGACGAACTGCCCCGGCGTGGTCGCGCGGCAAACATAAACGTATTCATACGCGCCTTCCCAAAGGGTCGCCGTGAACGCTTCCGCCCGCTCGTCGCGCAGGTTTTCGTGCTCCCACCAGTGCCCCCACCACCAGCGCCCGTAGAAACCGTTGTCGTTGCCATCGTTCGTGTCACGGGAGACGGTTTCGGTGCCTTGCAGTTCGGAGTTGAGCGACTCGAACCCGGCGGGCATCGGGTCGGTGAGCGCGACGTGGTAACGGCGCGTTGTCGCCACCATCGAGAGACGCACCCGCACCTTCGCCCCGGCGCGCACCACCCAGCTACCGTCGGACTCTCGGCGGACGTCGGTCGGTTTGTCTATGGCTTCGTACACGCGCTTCACGGAAAAGCCGTAGTCGGCGGGCTTGAGCGACAGATTCTTCGGCGCGTAGCGCATCCCGACCCGGTAGTACAACCGTCCCGCGCCGGTCTTGCCGATGGTCAGCTTCTGAACGCCGGGCGTTTGCGCGAGGAACACCATCGGGATCTGCATTTCGCTCCGGTCGGTCGTGCGCCCCCGGAAGGTTCCTTCGCCCGCCAGCCGGTCGCCGAGCCAGAGCCGCGCGACGAAGTCCGGGGTGACGCCTTCGTAGGTCCGGAAGTAGCGGTCCAGTGCGAGCAGAACGAACGCGTTTTCCTGTGTCCCCGACCAACTGCCGCGTTTTCGTCCGTCGAGGAGGCCACGTACCAGTTTGGGAATCAGGTCGCTCTTCGGCTGGTCGGCGATCAGCGCGTCGAGCACGATGGCGTCGGCGCGGCGGTCCGAATGGAGCACGAGATAATCGGCGTCGCGGTACGAGAACGTGAAGTGCGCCGCGCCCGCCGTTTCGGTGGCTTTGTTGTCGAGCCAGACGCGCGCCTTCGCCATAACCGGATCGCCGGGCAGGATGTTGAGTAGCCAGCCGATGATCTCCGGTCCCAGCCCGTCCAGCGTATCTTCGCCTAAGAGTTTCTTAGCCCGCACGGTGTCGGTGTCCCCGGCGATGTGGCGGACGTACAGGGCGTAGGCGGTGATCATCCGGCGCGTTTCCGGGGTGTACTCGCCGTCGAACTTACTTTCGATCTTTTTGAGGTAGTCCATCGAACGCTTATACATCGCGTCCGGCACGGCGAACTCTTTCTGCTTCGCCCGGACCAACGCGTGCGCGATATGCACGCCGACATACGGATACGGCTTGCTGTAGCGCGTCCAGAACCCGAACCCCCCGTCGTCGTTCTGCAGTTCGGCGAGGCGGGCGAGGTCACGCCCCATCGCCGCCTTCATCGCTTCCGGCTTGGGCAGTTCGGCGGTCTTGAACGCCGTCAGCACATCCTTGAGTGCCGCCGTCGCCAGCACCCGCGACGCGATCTGCTCCGCGCAATCATACGGGTACTGCGCAAGGTAGATATACGCGTCGGTGAGTTCCTGCAAGGCGGTCGAGGACGTGGTGACTTCCAGCCCCCCGAACTGTGGCACGACATCGCCCGGTGTTTGTATCGGCTGCGCGACGGCGCCGCTATCGATCACGCCGTAGGTAGCGAATGCTTCCGTGGTCGCGGGTGTCCATACGGGCAGCGACAGTTCGGCGGCGTCGGCACGGTCGCCCGCCACCGCCGCGACCTGGAATCGGGCGGTCCCTGACTGAACCGCTTCGGCGGGGAACCGAATTTCGACGCGGTCGTTCGCCTTGACCGTGACGCGCTGCCCACGGTTTTTGGTGAACTGCAAGTTGGTGCCGCGCACGGCGACATCCACCGTCATGGCGGCGTCGGTCTGATTCTGCAGAACGATCGGCATCTCGAACCGGTCGCCGAAGTTCAGGAAGCGCGGCGCGGACGGGCGTGCCATCAGCGGGAGTCGCGCGGTGAGTGCGGCTTCGCCGTGCCCGATCTGCTTCGCCCCTGCGACCGCGACCGCCACGATCCGGTAGCGCGTCAGGTTATCGGGGAGCGTGACCGAAACGCGGGCGGTGCCGTCGGCGTCGGTCTTCACGGACGGGGCGAACTCCGCGAGCGCGTCGAAGTTGGTTCGGAGCGCAATCGGCGTGTCCGGTGCCGCATCTGGCTTAATTTTCGCCTGTGATAGCGAGATATCACGGCGATTCGAATCCGAGAGGTCATCCATCGACGCCATCG
>JACMMA010000590.1 GCA_014379275.1 Armatimonadota bacterium
CCCTCACCGGTTTAGACAAACAACGACGGGGACCAGTTGCAACCCGGCAGACACCGCGTGTGTCCGACGATTATGGAAAAGAAGACTTGCCCGGAGTGCGGCTCCGCTAAATGGATGGCGAAAATAAAAACTCTAACTCCGTCTAACACACGTTTGTACGTCACCGACGAAACGTTTTTCGACGGTCCGAAGGGCATTAGCGGTGTTCGCGCGGAGGGGTGCGGTGACTGCGGCTACGTGCAGTATTATTTGGAGGATCCGCAAGTAGTCTACGACGAATGGCGGAAGCACAACGCTTGACGACTATTTATCCGGGGCGAGGTAATAAATGTAGGCGTCGGTCGGAGTCAGATGAACACGACGGACTACATTCGCGTCATCTGATACTGAGCCATCCTCCGTGCTGTATCGTAGCTTTGCCCACTTTCTCACATTCCGCACATCACTTTGATTTGGATTGACCACCGCGATAGATGCCGGAGAAAGAATGAACTCGTCAGATTGCTCCGCTTCCATGTCGTCCGCAAGAACAGCGTGTAACCAGAAATACATGTCTACGGTACTCTTCTCCGTAGGAACGACAAGAAACAAGCGCCAATCGCGGTCATCGAACTGCGCCCAGAATAGCCCAAGAACAGGAATACCTGCCTGACGAGCGGTCTGTAGCAACTGAAACCCGGATTCACGCATCGCCTTTGTTACTACCAGTGTGTCCGTATCCATGTTAATACTCAATCTGTAGGATCATCAATTGCTTCGACAAGTTGTTCTGCCTGTTGCTGAGTTTTCGATTCGTACCGTGCGACCTCTTTCCACAATTTCACTATGTCCCAGAATGCGCTACAACGGACAGAAATTCCTGGCGCGGTGATTGAACCGTTCGCCGTCCCCAATCCAGCGAAGCCCAATAATTCCCGAAGATTATGGGTGTACAATTTCGCCGCATCCCGTGCGGGGAAATCATCCGCGATAGTTCGTTTCGCGATCACGGCTTTGAGTGCGCACTCCACGGCATAGCCCGCCATGTAATACGCGCCCGACCAGCGACCCTCGGTGAGTAACGCTGCCGCGTCTTGCAACCGTTCCTCGGCGATCTGTTGGAAGTCTCCACGGTTCATGCGCTAATACGAACTGCGTCCCGGCGTGACCAAGCCGACAATCGCTATGATGATTCCGATCAGGATCGCCCAGCCCGCGAGTGGCAAAAGCATGTGACCGATAGTGACCGCGACGTACACCGCGACGCCCAGCACCGTGATGGCGATACCGGTTTGGGTTAGATTGTTCTTCTGTCGTTGCATAATCGTTTCCTTACATCGTACTTTGACCCGCGAGGGGGAGTGACAGTTGCGTCCCCTTACAGCACGGCGGCTAAAAGGGCTTGCTGGATGTGCAGGCGGTTTTCCGCCTGATCGAATACCACGGAGAACTTGCCGTCCATCGCCTCGTCGGAGATTTCGTGCCCCCGGTGCGCGGGCAGGCAGTGCATCACCAACACGTCGTCCTTCGCCTCTCGGAGCAGTTCGCCGTTGATCTGGTAGCCCGTGAAATCGCGCATTCGCTTTTCGCTTTCCTGCTCCTGCCCCATGGAGGTCCAAACGTCGGTGTACAAAATGTCGGCGTCGTCGGCGGCGGCGAGCGCGTCGTGCGTGATCTCGAAGCGGGTGCCGTGCGCCGCCGCCATCGCCGACGCCTGTGCGACCATTTCCGAATCCGGTTCGTACCCCGGCGGACACGCCAAAGTGAAATGCGTCCCGAGCCGCGGCGCGAGCAACATCAACGATTGCGCGACGTTATTTCCGTCGCCGACGAAAACCAGTTTCATTCCGGCGGTTTCCGACCTGTGCTCCAGAATCGTATAAAAATCGGCGAACGCCTGACAGGGGTGCTCGCGGTCGGTGAGCGCGGAAATCACCGGCACCGTGGAGTGTTCGGCGAGTTCGACCACGGTTTGGTGGGAGTGCGTGCGCGCCGCGACCGCGTCCACCCAGCGCGACAGGCACTTCGCTACGTCGCGAGGCGTCTCACGGGTGCCCAAACCGACCTCGGTATGCGCCATATACACGTGTGTCCCGCCGAGCCGGGTCATCGCCACTGAGAACGTGGCGCGGGTACGTAGCGACGGCTTCTCGAAGATCATCGCCAGTGTTTTGTTGCGCCCGTTGTCCGGGTTACGCCCCATCTTGATGTCACGGGTCAGATCAAAAAGAGCGCGGATCTCTTCCGTAGTCAGATCGTTCACGGAAAGCACATGCCGCCCCTTGATAAAGCCGGGACGTGCCGGTATCTTCGGCATCTTGGGCGTTGAGCCGATAAACGAAGGGCGTACCGGCTCACCGGCTATTTCCGCCGTCTTCGCGTCCTCGCCGGCTTGAACCAACGCCGTCGCCGCTCGCTCATGGTTCAGCCCCATAAATTGCAGGGAAATGTAGCCGCCCGCGTCCTCGCGGTTATCAATGCCGTTCTCCGCGGAGCGCAAAATCGCCAGCAGAAGATGCTCCGTGCCCACATAATCATCGCCCGTGATTTCGGTTTCACGACGCGCCTGCTCGACGACTTTTTTGGCGACGGGGGAGAGCTGCGATGACGCGACCCGTGTCCCGGCGGATTCGGGTTTGAGCGAGACGGAGATCGCTTCGCGCACCTGGAGCGGGGAAAGGTTCAGGCGATCCAGAAGTCGCAACGCGCCGGTGTCTTCGCCGTGTGTCAAGCCGAGTAACAGATGTTCCGGCTCGACATAAAGTTCGCCCCGGCGCATCGCCTCGACCTGTGCCCATAACATCGCCTTGCGCCCGTTGCGCGTGAACTGAATCGCCATGTACCTTGCCCCTTGC
>JACMMA010000591.1 GCA_014379275.1 Armatimonadota bacterium
ACAGCAGGTACTGGCTCAACTGCTACATCTAGCGACCCCGAAAAAAACAGACAGTATTGTTTAATTTTTCGGGAACCGAAACGATAGTGCTATGGTACTTACGAGTACGTACATGTTAGTTACGTATGAAAAGTATGAAATTGGAAACAGAGAGTAGTGAATCACCACCCGGGCGCACACCCGGATTTGACTGGGACGAGCACTTCTTCGGCACAGCGACCGTCGGAGAGCGCGGACAGATCGTTATCCCCGCCGACGCGCGTAAGCGGTTCGACATCGAGCCCGGGGACAAGATGCTGATTCTGAGCGCACCCGGCAAGAACGGACTGATGCTGTGCAAGTTGAGCGCGATGCGTGAGTTCATGTCGGCTTTTCAACATGCCTTAGCCCGCGTCGAGCAAGAAATTACCGATACCAACCCGACCCGCCGGGAAGATGCGGGAGAAAACCTGGAGGAGCAACCGTGAAGTCATCCGCCCGAAGTTTTGTTGAGTTGACCTTTTCTCGAGCAACCGCTGTTTCTTTCGGAAGCATCGTTTCCTCTGCCGCAATTCTGGGCGTCCTATCGCCAGCGGCCTGGTCACAGGATGCGCCTGTCGCACAGGAACCAGCGAACCCACCACCTGTCGCACAAGCACCGGCGAACTCACCCACTGCCCCGCAGACGCAGCCGAATGCCCCAACGCCACCGACGCCTTTGCCGACCAAAACGCCGGACACCGAACGCCTCGGGCTTACTGCCAAGGGCGTCATTCCCACCACACGCTTTGATTTCAAGACGAGGCTGCCGGGCCAGGCACAAGAAGGCGACCCCGACGCCCTTCGTACTCTCGACCAGGCACTCGAAGTCGCTTACGCCCGCAACCCGTCCATTCTGATCGCGTTCGAGCGGGCTATCCGGACGAACGCGACCATCGCACAGATATTGGGCGCACGCGGCCCGCAAATCAGCGGTAGCCTCGGCTACAGCCGACTGTTGAACAGCCAGTCCGGTTTGGGTGGCGCGGGAACAGGCCTTTCCCCGTCGCAGATCCAGAATCCGTTCACGGTCGGGTTGCAGAATACGCCTCCGGGAGTGGCGCCCGTGACGCTGTCCAGCGGGGGCGGTGCGACGACCTCTTCCGGCGGCGTGACGACGACCGGGACCAGTGCAACAGGCTCGACCAACACGGCCTCCTCTACCGGCGGGACGGCAACGACCCGTTCGGCGGTTGTACCGGGAGGTCGGCAAACCGATACCCCTTCGCCGCAGGACCCGGGCGACAGTAATCCCGGAAACGATCCCGGCGGAACCGGCAACCAGAATCAAAACGCGGGGCTATTTGGCGGCGGCGGCAACCTTGATCAGGCGTCGGCCCGGATCACGATCGCGCAGTTCATCGATATCACCGGGATTCTGCGCACGGCGCAGCAGATCGGTGATTTGGAACAGGCACTGAACCGGCTAGAGATTTTACGTCTCCGGCAAGAAACCGCACTCAATGTTCGGACCGGTTACTACAGCGTTCTGCGCACGGCGGCGTTCGTTCGCGTCAACGAGGCGTCTGTGGCGCAAAGTGAGGAGCAACTGCGGGTCACACGTGCCCAGCAAAACGCCGGTGTCGCATCCGCGTTCGACGTTCTCCGCGCACAAACGCAGCTAGAGAACAACCGTCAAGCATTGATCCAGTCACGAAATCAGCTGTTGATCGCGAAGAATGGTTTCGCGAACACCGTAGGCGTAGACCCCTCTACCCCGGTCGATCTTGCCGATATCCCGGAAATCCCCGCGCTCCCACAACTCGACGAAGCCGTGCTACTGTCGCAAGCCTTCGATCGGCGACCGGAATATTACCAGTCCGATACGAACATCCTGAAGGCGACCAAAAACGTCCGGCTCGCGCGGCGGAACCTGGAGCCGTTCTTGAACGCTTCCGTAACGGGGGCGTACAACCTGACAGAGCCGGCGTTCGGCACCAACAAAGATACCGGTTCGGCGGGGTTGACGCTCTCGATCCCTTTATGGGACGGCGGTGCCACCCGAGAAGCGGTGAAAGCCGCCCGTGCCGACGAACGCCAATCGCTCATTCAAAAGGATCAGTTCGCACGCGGCATCAAGGCCGAGGTACAGCAGGCGATTATCGCAGTGCGTGATGCTTACGAACGGCAAACTACCACCGCAGACACGGTGACCCAGGCCCGCGAAGCCTTACGCCTCGCGAATGTTCGCTATCAGGCTGGTGTCGGGACCCAGTTGGAAATCAACGATGCGCAAACCGCACTCACGCAGGCGGAGACGAACCAGGTCAACGCTCGTTATGACTATCTCAGCGCTATCGCTCGCTTGAGCCGGGCGGTTGGGGAGCCAGCTTAATAAAACGGGCGATAATCCGCTCTTACCGCTTGCTCGCGGGAGCAGCTCGACGCAAGAGGAAGAAATATTATGCGAATCAAAAAACACAATTTTCACATGGCAACAGCCAGCCTAATCGGGGTGTCTCTCGTGCTGTCTGCCGGATGCGCACCCAAGAAAGACGCCGCAAAAGAGAAGGCCGGTCAAGCACAAGCCGCTAACCAGCCGTCGCCGGTACAGGTAGAAACCGCGAAATCCGAAACCGTTCTGCGTATCGTGCCCGTTACGGGATCGCTCATCGCGCTACAAACCGTGGAGCTACTGCCGAAGCTGACCGCCCGCGTCGTTTCCTTGTCCGGGCGCGAAGGGGACTCGGTTCGCGCCGGTCAGGTAGTCGCGCAACTCGACACCGCAGATCTGGAGCGACAGGTGGAGCAGGCACGCAGCAACGTGGAGACTGCCCGCACCCGATTATCTCAGGCGCAAACGAACTACGAGACCCAGCTCACGACTTCGGATGTCGCGATTCAGGACGCGCAGGAAGCGTTACGCGGCACCCAGGCGCAACTAGCCTTGACGCGACGACCGCAACGCTCGCAAGAAGTGATCGTCGCGGAAAATAACGTCAAGCAGGCGCAGGCAAATTTTGACAAAGCGAAGTCTGACCGGACCCGCTACGAGGCACTGTTCAAAGAAGGCGCGACGGCGGCGATCACGCTCGACCAGTATGTCACCCAGGAGAAGGTTGCGCAGGCGAATTTGAACTCCGCGAAGCAGCAGTTCGCGATCGCCCGTGAGGGCGGTCGCGCCGAGAACATCGCTTCGCAGGAGGCGCAAGTCGCCCGCAGTCGCCAGGCACTGCGACAAGCACAGGCGAACCGCGCTAACGTGTCCGTACGCGGCGATGACATCGAATCAGCCCGGTCGACACTGACCCAATCGCAAGCCGCTCTCGGCGTCGCACAGCAAGCGGTACGCGACGCGTCGCTTCGCTCCCCCATCAATGGCGTGATAGCCGACCGGAAAATCGAGCCGGGTCAGTTAGCCGCCCCTGGAACGTCGGTCGCGCAGATCGTCGCTCTGGAAACGGTCTATTTTGAGGCACAGATTAATGAGCAGGACGTGTCCCGCGTCCGCCAGGGTCAGACCGTGCAGGTGAAGTTGGATGCGTACCCGAACCGCGTTTTCGCGGGCAAAGTCGCTAAAGTATTCCCCACCGCTAGCGTAACCGGGCGGACGTTCTTCGCGGCGGTGCAGATCCCCAACTCCGGTGGTGTGTTACGTCCCGGCTTGTTCGCACGCGGCGAGATTGTCACCGAGCGACGCCCGAACAGCGTGACCGCCCCGATCGAGGCGATCATTCGTGATCCCGAATCGGAGAATAAAGCGCGGGTGTTCACCGTGGATAACGGCGTCGCCCAGGAGCAGAACGTAACCCTCGGCATCACATCGCCGGATGGTCGCCGGGTAGAGTTGCAGGGAGTCGAGCCGGGGTCGCAAATCGTCGTCACCGGACAGCGCGCGTTGAAAGACGGCGACCGCGTGACCGCCGAGGAGTCGGGGCGCAAACCGGCGACAAGCACGCCGCGTTCCGGGAGCGGCCAACCGGGCGGCGAAGGTGGGTCGGATGCCGCGGGCAACGCGGCATCCGCGAACGGTGGCCCGACGGGTGCGGGCGGTGTTTCCGCGCCGTAACGGGTACGATTATTACCACCGGTGTTTTCGAGATGTACGGCGCGGATCGCGCCACTAGATGCGGGCGATTTGTCGCCCCAAGGAACGAAGTATGCAAGCCCTTGCTAGATTGTGTGTAAACCGTCCGGTGTTCGCGGGCGTGATTATCCTGATGTTCGTGGTCGTCGGCCTGTTCGCCATACCGCAACTCGGTCAGGACCGATTTCCGACGATCGACTTCCCGGCGGTAACGGTTATCACGACACTCCCCGGCGCGACGCCGGAGGAGATGGATACCGAAGTCACCGAGGAGATCGAAAAAAAGATCGGCTCCACCGCAGGTATTGACGCGATCCAGTCCACATCCGCCGAAGGTATTTCGGTCGTACAGATCAGTTTCACTCTGGAAACGAACGGCGATGTCGGTGCTGCTGACGTGCGCGGCAAGATCGACCAGGCGGTTCCTAATCTGCCCGACGAAGCCGAACGCCCGATCGTGAACAAGTTCGGCGGGGACGCCTCCCCGGTCCTGCAGTTCGTCCTTTCCGGCGAGGGCGCGAGTATCCGCGACCTGACGGAATACGCTGATAAGACCATGCGCCCGCAGATCGAGTCGCTCAACAGCGTCGGCGAGGTCGCGATCATCGGCGGACGGCTCCGACAGATTAACGTCCTCACCGACCCGTACAAGCTGCGCTCGCTCGGTCTATCGGTGCTGGATTTGCAGAACGCACTCCGTACGCAGAACGCGCAGGTGCCGGGCGGGTCTATAGACCAGGGCGACCGCAAGATCTCCGTGCGTACCGAATCCCGCGCCAAGACCCTGGACGGTCTGCGCGACATCATTGTCAAGCAGAATGGTAGCCGTACGATCCGGCTGGGCGATGTCGCTACCATCGAGGATGGTGAGGAAGAGCCGACATCGCTGGCGTCGCTGAACGGTAAAGCCGCAGTTCTCCTTTCGATCCGTAAGCAAAGCGGCGCGAACTCGGTCGCCGTGATTGATACGGTGAACGCGAAGCTGAAAGAGATCAAGCCCACCCTGCCGCCCGGCTACTCGACCAAAGTCACCAATGATCAATCGGTTTTCGCCCGCGCCGCGATCGCGACCGTCGAGGAACACCTTTTGCTCGGTTCCGCGCTCGCCGCGACCGTGGTTTTAATCTTCTTGTGGAACTGGCGCACGACGCTGATTTCCGCGCTGGCGATCCCGACGTCGCTCATCGCGACCTTCGCGCTGATGTGGTTCCAGGGGTTCACGCTCAATATTATCTCCCTGCTCGCTCTGACCCTCGCGGTCGGAATCGTGATTGACGACGCGATCATCGTGATCGAAAACATCTACAAGTTCATCGAAGAAAAGAACATGTCGCCCAAAGACGCGGCGATTGCCGGAACGACCGAGATCGGTTTCGCCGTTTTAGCGACCACCCTTTCGCTGATCGCCGTGTTCCTGCCGGTCGCGTTCATGACCGGTATCGTCGGGCGGTTCCTTTCGTCGTTCGGTCTGACGATGGCGTTCGCGATCGGCGTTTCGCTGATCGTCGCGTTCACGCTCACCCCGATGCTGGCGTCGCGCTGGCTGAAGCGACCGAAGAAAGCGCTTGATGGCGGCGGCGGCGACGCGCACAAAAAGACCGGCGCCTTTCATGTTCTGGAGCGCGGTTACTACGGTTTGCTCAAGTGGTCCCTTGGTCACCGCTGGGTGATCGTGCTGATCTGTTTCGGCACCCTGTTCTCTGTCGGTCCGCTCATGGGCATCGTCAACAAAAACTTCCTGCCCGACGAGGACGAATCGCAGTTCGTGGTTTCGGTGCGCACTTCGGAAGATCGCTCCCTGGCAGCTACGCAGACGTTGGTGGAGGAGATCGCCACCGACATTCGCAAAAACGTCCCGAATATAGAAGACACAGTGGTGACGGTCGGGAACGACCTGCAACAAACCCAGAACAAGGGCGATATTCTCGTCCGCCTGACACCGATTGACGAGCGGAAAACGGAGCAAAAAACCCAGGCGCAACTGATGGGGATCGTCCGTACCAAGATCCTGCCGAAATATCCGAAGGATCTGCGAACGCTGGTCTCCCCCCCGAACGCATTCGGAGGCGGGGCACAAGCCGGGTTGCAGTTTATTATCAGCGGTCCCGACCTGAAGGTTCTGGAAAAAGCGGCGACGGCTATCGTCACCGAACTCCGCAAGGAGACCGGTATCGCGGACGCCGACACCTCGCTCGTGGTCGGCAAGCCGGAACTCGCGGTCGCGATTGACCGCGCCCGCGCCGGGGAGCTGGGCGTATCGGCGTCCGACATCGCGCTCGGTCTGCGTATCGCGACTTCCGGGCAGGACGTATCTTCCTTCAACCAGGGGGGGCGTCGCTACGACATCAACCTGCGGGCTTTGCCGGAGTTCCGCGACCGGGAGGCCGCGCTGTCGTTGTTCACCGTCCCGTCGCAGAAGACCGGGGTCACTACCGGCGTGCCGCTCGATCAGGTCGTCAAGTTCCGCGACGGCGACGCGCCTTCCGTGGTAGAGCGATATTCCCGCCAGCGTTCGGTGACGGTTTCGGCGAACCTGCTACCGGGAACCTCGGAACAAACGGTGCAGGATAAGATCAACAAGATCTTAGCCGACCAGAAGTTGGACCCGGCGTACCGGGGACAATATATCGGACGCAGCAAAGAGTTCGGGCGCACCTTTACGGCGTTCGGGACCGCGTTCTTGTTGTCGCTGGTGTTCATGTACCTGATTCTCGCCGCGCAGTTCGAGTCGTGGATTCACCCGATCACGATCCTGCTGGCGCTTCCGCTCACGGTGCCGTTCGCGATCCTGTCGATTATTCTGACCGGCAGTTCGCTGAACATGTACTCGATGCTCGGGATTCTGGTGTTGTTCGGCGTGGTGAAGAAGAACTCGATCCTGCAGGTGGACCACGCGAACCAGTTGCGCGAGCGAGGCTTAGAACGTAACGAGGCGGTGCTACAGGCGAGTCAGGACCGATTGCGCCCGATCCTGATGACAACTATCGCGTTCGTCGCCGGTATGCTCCCGCTGATTCTGTCGAGCGGGGTCGGGGCGGGTACGAACCGCGCGGTGGGCGGCGTGATCATCGGCGGGCAGACCCTCTCGCTGTTGCTGACGCTCGTGGCCACACCGGTTTTCTATACCTTGTTCGATGATCTGACGGTTGGATACGGGAAGCTAAAATCCCGTATCTTCAAACCGGACCCCCAGGATACGGACGACGATTCCGGCTCGGGACCGACCGCAACCACGGAATCGGGCGACACCCACGGCGACGGACCGCGCCGCGCCGCACCGAAACCGTCGGCGGAAGACCGCAAGGACATCAGCGGCGGGGCGGCAGCTTATACCGTGCCATAATGGGAGGCGAATGAAAGCAGAACCGGCGACAGGCGCAAAGCCTCTCGCCGGTTTCGTTTTGCGGGGGAACTGTATTCCTCCGGGGAAGCGGGGAACTCACTCCGTCTTTAGTGTCGGGGACATCCCATTTCCGACACTAAAGATGGGCTCTGGTGATTTGGAAATACGGCGTACTGTACGGTAAAGTAGGGGTTTTGGGTTGTGTAACGTATGTAGTCGCTTTTACTCACGGAAACGTCGTTCGAGTATAACTCTCCCAGGACATAAAAAGTATAAGCGAGGCGATAGGTAGTTTCCTCACAATCGTTGACCGTGCCGGAATCGAAACGTCCGGTGGTTGCAGTCCCATGCTGCAG